>CANMAT010000271.1 GCA_947494865.1 Deltaproteobacteria bacterium | reverse complement strand
TGTCGGATGCTTCGGCGGCGTCGGAGGCCTGCGGGGCGTCGACGGGCGCGGCGAGGTCTGCCGTCGGCACGTCTGCGGGCGACGCCTCGGCGCGATCGACGCCCGCGTCGCTCATGGTGGTTTCGCCTGAGCACCCGAGGCCCGTGACACACCACCACAGCACGATGACGAGCCTGTCGCGAGAGGTCATGGCGCGACGGTATCGCGGCCTGCGCGCCGCCCGCATCCGCCTTCGAACCCCGATCTACCGCCGCGCGTTCAGGGGCCGAGGAGGAGCACCTTCACCTGCGAGGGCACGATGCGCATGCCGGGGCAGTTGGTGCTGTTCTGCAGCGCGACGCTGGTCATGCGCGTGGCGGGCGCGCCGCCGACGAGGAGGGTGAACATCGCCGTGAGGTGACGCGCGGGGCCCATCACCATGCCCGACGCCACGCCGAGCGCCACGCCGGGGTTGTCGCCGTTGGAGAGGGGCACGGAGGTCGACATGTTGTGGGCCGGCGTGCACATGTAGAGCACGGTGTAGGCCGCGGGGACGCCCATGGGCCCCATCGCGATGTTGGGGTACGGGATGGGGATGGGGCCCGCGGGCGTGGGCGTGAGGCACACGTCGGGGAAGCCCATGTCCATGCCCATCATCTGCGTGTTGGCGAACATGCGTTGGTGTCCTCTTTAGCCCATGTGAATCTGCTCGCCGTCGACCTTCACGAGCTCGTCGGCGGTTACCATGGCGGTCTTGGCGTGCACGTTGAGGAGCTTCGCGACCACCCAGTCGGCCGCGTCGGCGCGCAGGTGATCGAGGCCGCTCACGTAGCGAAACATGCTGCCCGCGCGCTCGACCACGCGCTCGGCCACGCGGTCGACCTGGGCGGCCACGTGGCGCGCGCGCTTCACCTCGGTCTCGACGGTGTGGCCCACGAAGGTGACGGCCTGCACGGCCACGCCGGCGCGGCGGGCGCTGACGTCGACCTCGTCGGCGGTGGCCCCGAGGCGCCCCGCGGTGAGCACCTCGACGCCCTCTTTGGCGAAGACGCGCAGGGCGCCGTCGCGCACGGCGAACTCGACGTCGCCCTCGAACGCGAGGCGGTGGCCCGGGGCCTCGCGGGCGAGCACGGCGAGCACGAAGCACCCGCCCTCGGCGAGGGTGGTGAGGAGCACCAGGTCGCCCTCGCGCGGGGCCTCGAGGCAGCTCACGGCGCGCGCGGCCTCCCAGGCGCGGCCGCCCACGTCGACCTCGACGCGGTCGGCGCTCGCGCTCACGCTCACGACGCGGCCGGTGTGCTGCGCGGCCTCGGTGGAGGGAAAGAGACGTACGAGGTTGTCCATCAGCGGGGCTCCGTCGTGATCATGGGGCGCCAGGTCTCGGCCTCGGCGAGCTCGGGGTCGTCGCCCAGCGCCGCCGCCCGGCCGGCCGAGAAGAGCGTGCCCGAGTCGTTGATGCGGTGCAAGCGAGCGCGAAACAGCGTGGCCCCGCGGACGTCGGCGCGCGCGAGGTCGGCGCGCGAGAGGTCGGCGTAGGTGAGGTCGCAGTCGGCGAGGACCGCGCCCGCGCACACCGCGTCGTGAAAGATGCACTGCTGCAGGTCGGCGCCCGCGAGGTCGGCGCGCGAGAGGTCGGCGCGCTGAAAGCTCGACTGGGCGAAGCGCCCGCCGCGGAGCGAGGCGCCGACGAGCTTCGCGTCGAGGAAGAGGGCCGAGGGCCCGGCGGCGTCGTCGAGGCGCGCGCCGGTGAGGTCGCAGTCTTTGAAGTTGCACCGGGCGAGGGTGGCGCCGCGGAGGTCGACGTCGCGCATGGCGCTGCCCATGAGCTGCGTGAGCGTGAGGTCGGCGCCCGCGAGGGAGACGCCGGTGAAGTCTCCCTCGTGGAGCACGGCGAGTTCGAAGCGCACGCCGGCGAGCACCACGGCGCGGAAGTCGGTCTTCACGAGCACCGACTGCTTGAGGTGGGCGCGGGCGAGGTTCATCCCGTGCGAGGCGACGCCCACGATCGATGTGCGATCGAGCTTGCAGCCCGCGAGGTTGGCGTTGCGGAGCGACCCGTCGACCCAGGTCACGATGGTGAGCTCGGTGTTCTGGAGGTCGACCTCCGAGGCGTCGCACTCGATGATGCGCGTGACGGCGAGGCGGGCGCCCACCAGCGTGGCGGCCTGCATCTCGCAGCGGTAGAGGGTGGCGTGGTGCAGGTCGCAGCCGTCGAGCCGCGCCTCGGGGAGCGCGCACGACGAGAGCGTCGACTCCTCGAGGGAGGCGCCGCGGAGGTCGCAGCCGGCGAAGCGCACGCGTTCGAAGACGCCGCCGTCGAGGCGCGCGTTGGAGAGGTCGAGGCCGCTCAGGTCGAGGTCGGTGAGCACCTCGCCGCGGCGCACGAGGCCCTCGAGCTCGGCGCGGTTCACGCGGGCCTCCGCGGGCGCGTCTGGGCGCGCGTGACGAGGGCGCCGTCGAGGCTCATCACCCCGCCGCGGATGCGCGCGAGGTCGGCGGCGAAGAGGTTGCAATCGCGCAGGTCGGCGCGCGTGAGATTGGCCTTCTGCATCACGGCGTTCATGAGGTTGGCGGAGAGGAGCACGGCGTCGGTGAGGTCGGCGCGCACCCAGCGGGAGTCTTTCGCGGCGATGCGGTAGAGGCGCGCGCCGGTGAGGTCGGCTTCGCTGAGGTCGGCGGCGACGAGGCTCGCGCGCGAGAGGTCGGCGTCGCGCAGGGTGGCCCCGCGGAGGCTGGCGGCGTCGAGGTTGGCGTCGACGAAGCACGCGCCCACGAACGACGACCCGAGCACCACGCGGAGGTTGCGCGCGCGGGCGCCGCGGAAGGAGCACCCGTCGGCGCGCACGTTCACGAGCGTGCACTCTTCCATCTGGGCGCCGCTGAAGTCGCAGCCCGCGACGGTGGTGTTCATGAGGGTGGCCTCGCCGAGGTCGGCGCCGTTGAAGCGCACGCCCGAGAGGGCGCCGTCGATGACCGTGAGGTTGCGGAGCGCGCAGCCCGAGAGGTCGGCGCCGTCGAGCTTCGCCTCGCGGAGGTCTACGCGGGTGAGGTTGCACGCGCTGAGCACGACGCCCGAGAGGTCGGCCCGCTCGAAGGTGGCGCCGAGGAAGCGCGCGCCGCGCCCGCTCGCGCCGGTGAATACCGCGCCGCCGAGGTTGGCGTCGACGAAGGAGCAGCCGTCGAGGGTGGCGCCGTCGAAGCGCGCGCGCACGAGCACGGCGCGGTCGAAGACGGCGTTGGTGAGGTCCGAGCCCGAGAAGTCTACGGACTCCATGAACGAGCCCGAGAGGTCGGCGCCGCGGAGGTCCATGCGCGAGAGGTCGGCGCCGGTCACGTCGACCTCGGTGAGTCCCTCTCCCCGGGCGAGGGCGCCGGCGATGAGGGCGCGGAGGGCCTCGCTGCGGGGGGCCTCGAGGGTCGGCGCCGCGCCCTGGTGGAGGGCCGCGCGGCGGTAGCCCTCCATCATCGCGCGCTGCTTCTGGTTGAGCATCTCGACGAAGCGCGGGTCGGCGAGCATGGCCTCGACCTGGGGCACCGCCTCGCCGTTGTTGGCCTCGCGCGAGATCGCCCGGAGCCGCGCGAGCTCGTCGTCGGCGCGAAACTTCGGCGGCCCCGCCTGCGCGCCGATGGCGCGGGCCTGGAGCTCGTCCCAGTCGACGCCCTGCGCGCGGTACGCCTCGCGGGCGCGCTCCTGGCCGTCGCGCGCGTCTTGCTCCGCGCGCTGCTGGAGCGCCTCGGCGTCGGCCATGATCTTCGGGAGCATGGTCTCGAACTCTTCGATCGTGGGCGCGGCGGGCGCCTCGGGCGCGTCGTCTTCGGGCGGCTGAAACTGCGCGGGGTCGAGGCCCAGCTCGACGAGCTTCGCGCGGGCCCGCTCGCGCTCTACGCGGCGGCGCTCGGCCATGTTGCGCGCGAGCGTCCCGACGGGGCGCACGAGCTCCTCGACGTCGTTGACCTCCTCGGGGCGCCGGGCGACCTTCACGTCGGGCCGCGGGTGCAACAGGTCGCTCTCGCGCAGCGTGGCGAGGTGACCCGTCTTGCGGTCCATGCGGGCTTCGAAGACCGACCGGTAGTGCTCCGCGGGGCGGGGCTCGCCCATGAGCTCGCTGCCCACGAGCACGCCCTTCACGTCGTGGGCGTCGTCTTCGCGCACGCGGTGGAGCCCGCGGTAGATCATCACCCCGCGCATGGCCGACGGGAAGAGGTGCACCGTGTCGAGGCGCGTGGGCACCTCGAGGAGGGCCGCGGCCCCGTCGGGCTGCTCGTGGTTGACGAACGCGCGGATGGCGAGGCCCGGGAGTTCGCCCTCGATCACGGCCTGGTCGGCGCAGAGGTTCTCGAGCACGAAGCGCTCGTCGCCGCGCCAGAACCCGTCGATGTGCTGGTCGTCGGGGGCGGCGTTGAAGGCCGTCCAGTCGAGGTCGGCGGCGAGGCCCGGGAAGCGCGTCTCGAGCCACGCCTGGTCGTGCGTGCCGAGCTTCGAGAAGCGCTGGGGCCAGGTGAAATCGATGGGCCCGAAGCCCGCGGGGCGCGGTCGATCATCGCGGTCGCGCACGGGCGCGCGGGGGTCTTCTACGTTGGGGAGCTTGTGGGCGCCGGGCATCATGGGGTCGCCCACGGGGGCGTAGCCGCGGCCGACGGGGTTGTCGGCGAAGCCCGCGCCGCCGAAGGCGCGCTCCCACGTCACGGGCATCTCGGTGAAGGGCCGCGGGGAGGTCATGGCGCCGTCGCGCCACTCGCGGTCGCCCACCACGAGGAGGGCCTTGTCGACGCGGCCGATGGCGACGCGCGCCCGACACGCCGCCTGCGGGGGCAGCGTAGGGAAGGCGCTGCCCGAGACCAGCACCTCGCCGCGGGGCTTGGGCATGCACAGGTCGAAGACCACGTTGTCGCCGAGGGCCTTCGGGAGAAACTTCCAGAGGGCGATCTCGGGCAGCGTGCGCCGCGGCGCGTCGAGGGGGAAGAACACCAGGATCGAGAGGGTGAGCACCGCGTCGGGGGCGCTCTCGTAGACCCTGTGCAGCACGCTGAGCTGCATCGGCTTGAGGACCTTCATCGTCGCACCGTCACACCTTCATGTCAGATCCGGTGATCTTCACCTTGATGGGCCCCATGCGCAGCGTGACGGCGTTGAACGACGCCTTGGCGCCCGCGATGCCCACGCTTACGGCCGACAGGTCGAGCTTGAACAGGTACGCGGCGAGGTTCACCCCCGGCACGACGTCCATTTTGAGCCCCGCCATGGCGCCCGCCACGCCGGTGACGGCCGTCTTTACAACCCCATATTTGATATGAATCCCCGTGAGGAGGGTGCGCAGGAGGCCCGTCTCTTGACGGTCGGGCGTGGTGAGGGTGTGGGTCATCGCCGCGATGAGGTTGAAGCTCGGCGCGGTCATGTCGAAGCTGGTGCCCGCGTTGATGGTCGTGGCGCCGGGGGCGATGGTCCACGTGAGGGTGCCGTTGCGCTGGCTCGACGCGCGGGTCACGTCGAACTTGAAGATCGGCGTGGTCTCCGCGAGGGCGCCGGTCACGGTGGTCTCCTGGCTGTCGTGCTTCTCGCGCAGCACGGTGCGCACGGTGGTGGTCTGCGTCTGGCACGCCTCCACCTGCGCGCCCTTCACCTTCACCACGTGCGACCCGTAGGTCTCCTCGGTGTGGGAGGTGACGGCGGTGTCCTGGTTGGCCCCGTAGGTCTCGGTGACGTCGCTCTTCACCGTGGTGGTTTGCGTGAGGTCGTACTTCTCGTCGACGAGCTTGCAGACGTGCTCGTGCTTCTGGCCGCCGACGGTGATGTCGAGGTTGGTGCCCGTGTGTACGAGCCCGTCTCCGTCGGTGGTGAGCACGAAGTTGTGATCGTGGCCGCCGTGGTATCCGCGCGGGTGGTGCTTGCCGAGGTGGAGCGCGGTGTGCTCGGGGGGCGAGTAGAGGCCGATGTACTGGTGGTCCGCGGTG
>CANMAT010000270.1 GCA_947494865.1 Deltaproteobacteria bacterium | reverse complement strand
GTCGAGGTACGCCTGGAGCTTCTGCCGCGCGTCGGCGCCCGACACCGTGAGGTACGAAGACATCACGTTGCGGCCGCGCCCCGCGGTGGTGGGCTCGGTCTGGAGCGTGATCCCCGCGGGCAGCGCGGGCGGCGTAGCGCCCTCGGTGGGCGGCGTCGCGCCCTGGGGCACGCGTCCCTGCGTCACGTCTTGGAGCACGGTGCTCTCGTCGTCGAGGATCTTGAACTCGAGACGCGCCGTGCGACGAATGATGTCGCGGATGCGGTTGAACTCGGCCTCGTTCTGGCCAGGCACCTCAACCACGATGGTCTCGCCGCGCGCCGTGATCGAGGTCTCCTTGATGGCGAGCTCGTCGACGCGGTTCGAGATGGTCTCGACGGCCTGCCGAACGGCCGTGTCCTCGAGCTGCGTGACCTCCTCCTGGCGGAGGCTGAGGGTCACCGTGTTGCCCGACGCGCTCACGCGCACGAGGCCTCTGCGGCTCAGAAAATCACTGGTGATCTTCGAGGTGTCGGCGGCGTCGCGGAAGCGCGCCGTAAACTGACGGTTGTTGGGCAGCGCCGCCAGGGTCACCTTCTGCGCGAGCTGGGTGACCTCGGCGGGCGTCAGGCGATCCTGCCCGCGGTGGATGCGAAAGTCGCGTGCGAGCTGCTCGCGCACGTCTTCGATCTGTCGGTTGCGACGCTCGGCGATCGCCTGGCCGATCTGCACGTCGTACGAGAGGCGCGCGCCGCCTTGGATGTCGAGCCCTTCATTGAGGCGAAAGGGGATGTTGGCCTTCGCCCACGGGGTCGCGATCTGCGGAATGTTGGGCCAGATGATCACGAACGACGCCACGAGGGACGCCAGCACGAGACCGAGCCGCCAGTACCAGCCACGGTTCATCGAACGCTCGCTCCTCTTACTTCTTCTCGGCCGTGGCCGTCGGCGTCTCTGCGGTCTTGTCCGCGGGGCGCTCGTACTTCTGCTCGACCGAGGCGCGCGTGAACTTCATGCGCACCTTCTCGGCGACCTCGAGAACGACCTCGTGGTCGTCGATGCCCGTCACCGTCCCGATCACCCCGCCGCGCGTCACGACGCGGTCGCCCTTGCGGAGCGACTTGTTGAGCTCCTCCTGGTCTTTGCGCTGCTTGCTCATCGGGCGAAAGACCATGAGATAAAAGATCACCCCGAACAGCAGGAGCGGCAGCATGCTCCCGAGGGGGGAAGCGGCACCGCCAGCGCCGGGCGCGCCGGGCCGCCCACCGGGCGCGGGGCTGGAGCTCTGCGAGGGCCCCACCTGCGCGATGAGGTGCACGAACGAGCGCCCTTGGAGGGCGTGCAACGGGGACAGGTCGGTGGGGATCATCGGTGCTCTGGGGGAGTGTTTCGTACGGCCCGCGTAGAGGGGACAGAGATGCTCGCGGGGCGTTACTGGTGATCGGAGTCGTGCGCGCTAAAACCGCTGCGGAGGGGCGCTGCCTCGCGGTACGGTCCGCGGACGTGAGCGGCGCTGCTAACACGCGGTAACCCGCCCGGTCAACACCGCCGCGGCCCCCCGTCGAAGGCCCCGCGCGCGGCAGAACCCCGGTGGTAGACTGGCTTTCGTGAACCGCCCGGCACTCGCAGTTGTTCCGCTCGTGCTGGCCCTCGCTCGATGCGCGGGCCCTTCACCGGCGCGCGACGCGGCGACAGACGCCGGCGACACGCCCTCTCCCGCCGTGCGCATCGAACTTGGCACCGGCCAGCTCGGGTGGGAGCCGCTCGCGCCTGCGGGCACCGCCGTCGAGCTCATTCACGGCCCGCAGGGTGGTTATCATCTCTTTGGTCGCGTGCGCTTCGACACGCTGGGCCCCGACGTGTACATCCGCTTTCGCGTCACGCCCGCCGAGGGTGGCGCGGCGGTCAACGACCCCAACGACCGCATTCGTCTCACCGAGGGGCGCGGCCTCCTGCGCACCTCCGCCGGGTGGGAGACCAGCAGCGCGCAGCTCGTAATTCTCGTGACCGTGAGCGCCCCCGCGACCGTTGTAGGTAGGCGATTTCGCCTCGAGGCCACGGTCACCGCGTCGCCCGGAATCGAGACGCCTCCCGCGGCCTCAGTGACCCGCGAGATCGTCGTCGTCGACGAGACCTGAGCGACGCCGCGACGCCGCGACGCCGCGCTCCGAGTCCGCGAATCCCGCGATCCTTGGGAGTGAAATGCGGTGTCCCGAGGTCGCACGGAGACTATGTTGTGGATTCGGTTCGGGTGGTAGAGTCGCGCCGTGGCCGCAAATCTCTATAAGCCTCGCCCTACCACCTCGATGCTCCGAGCCCAGGGGGCCGACGCGGGTGGCAACCACCAGAACCTCCGCTCGCTGAATCCAGGCTCCGTGGTCATGGGTCGGTACACCGTGCAGAAGGTGATCGGCCGCGGTGGCATGGCAACGGTCTACGCAGCCAAGAACCAGGAGACCGAGCGGCTCGTCGCCCTCAAGATCCTCGACCCCGAGATCTCGAGCGACCCCAGCTACGTCGAGCGCTTCCGCCGCGAGGCGCGCGCTGCGGGTCGCATCCGCAGCGACCACGTGGTGGCCATCTACGACCTCGGCACCGATGAGAGCGGCACGCTCGTTCTCGTGATGGAGTACCTCGAAGGGCAGACCGTGCAGCAGGCGCTGCGCAGCGGGCGGCTCCCTTTGCAGCGCGCGATGATCCTCGGCCGCCAGCTCTGCGAGGGCCTCGCCGCCGCGCACGAGAACGGCGTGATTCACCGCGACCTCAAGCCCGCGAACCTCTTTATCGAGAAGCTCACCGGCGGCGCCGAGAAGCTCAAGATCCTCGACTTCGGCATCTCGAAGCTCGCCGAGGCCTCGTCGCAAGAGCTCACCCGCGCCGGCCAGACGCTCGGCACCCTCGCCTACATGGCGCCCGAGCAGATCCGCGGCGCCGTGAAGGGCAACGACCCCCGCATCGATCTCTACTCCGCGGGCGTGTCGCTCTTTCTCATGTTCACGGCGAAGCGCCCCATCGACGCGGAAGACACCGTGCAGCTCCTGCAAGCGGTGCTCGAGAAGCCCGCGCTCACGCTCTCGCAGGCTGCCGGCGTCGAGTTTCCCCACGCGATCGAGGCCTTCATCGCGCGCGCCCTGCTGAAAGACCCCACGCGGCGCTATCAGTCGGCCCTCGAGATGCGCGACGCCCTGCTGCAAGCGGCTCACGACGCGCAGATCGACGCCATCGCTCACTTCTCGTCGCCCACCGGCGCGGCCCCCGCGATGACGCAGCCGTCGCGCCCGAGCGGGCCGCAGTACGCCACGCCCTCGTCGGGCGTCGCCACCGTCATGGAGGCCGCGCCGACCTACACACCCCCGTCGGGCGTGATCGTCGCGGGCGCCGACCCGTCGAAGCCGTCGCACCCCGTCGCGCCCCTTACGCTGCCCTCGTTCGACGACGACGACGAAGAGGGCAAGACCGAGATTCGCATGCCCGGCGGCGCCCAGGTCGGCGCCCCCTCGTCGTCGCCGCTGCCCCTCGCGGGCCGTCGCCCCACAGGGGCCAACCTCCCCGCGGTCGGCGCCGACGGCCGCGTGCCCGACGCGCCGGGCCCCTCGAACGTGATGCGCGCGCCCACCATGGCGCCCCGCGGCCCGGGTGCGCACGGACAGCCCCCGCTCCCCCCCACGCACCGCGCGCAGACGCTCGTCGGCGTGGCGCCCGCGCCGTCGGCCCCCGCGGACGATCCCGGCGGCTTCAACGAGTCTCCGCCCACACAGGCCGTCGATATATTCGGTGGCCCGCCGCCGGGCTACGCACCCGCGCCGCAAGTCGCCAACCTCGCGCCGCCCACGTACGGCCTCGCCCCCGAGCTCGCGCCGACGCCCGCGCCTGCGCCCGCGCCCGCGCCCAAGCGCTCGCCGATGAAGTTCCTCCTGCTCGGCGCCTCGGCGGTGTCACTCGTGCTCATCTCCGTCGCCGGCTTCGTGGCCTTCGGCAAGGGCAATGGCGCGTCGACACGCGCCTCGACGCAGGCCGCCATCCACGCGCCCGCTGCCGCGGCGCCCCCTGTGGTTGCGCCTCCCGCGATGCCTGCGCCTGCGCCTGCGCCTGCTGCGGCAGCGACGCCCGAAGCCCAGCCCGCGGTCGCGCAGGTGCTCAACGCACCGCCCGAGGCGCCCGCGCAGGCGTCCGCCGAGCCTCCCGCCGCGGCAGCCCCCGCGGCCCCCGCAGCGCCTACGGAAGCCCCGCCGCCCCCCGCCGTCGTGGCCGACAATGCCCCGCCGCCTGCGCCCGCAGAGCGCCCACGCCGCCCCCGGCACGCCCCCGCAGCCGCGGCGCAGCCCGCGGCGCACACGGCGCCGACGCGAACCGTCTCAGCACGCCCGACGGCAGCTCCCGCGGCGCCGCGACCCGCGCGCGCTCCGCGGGTCCGCCGCGGCCCGATCACGGAAGTTCCCTTCTGATTTGCGGTGCTTGCGGCGCGTTTCTCCCTGCGACCGCACTCGAACCTTGACGCTCGGGTAGCGCATGGAGAACATCGCGCCGTGCGTCAAACGCTGCTTTCGCTCTCGCTCTCGCTCGCAACCCTGGTGGCCTCGACGTCTGCCTTCGCGCAGCCTGCGCCGACCGAAGACCCGACCCGTGTCGAAGAGGCGCGCGCCCGCTATCGCGAGGGGCTGCAGCTCTTTCAGCGTCGGCAGTTTGCAGAGGCCACGGTCGCGTTCGAGCGGTCTTTTCGCATTCGCCCGCACCCGTTCACGCTCTACAACGCCGCTGAGGCTCGCATGCGCGCGGGCGACCAGCAGGGGGCCCTCGGGCAGCTTCGCGACCTCCTCGCAATGACGTCGCCCGCGCCCGAGCCCGACCTCGTTCAGCGCGCGCGGCCTCGCGCAGCAGATGGGCGAGCCCAACCTCCAGGCGACGCCGGTCGAATCGCACGAGTGCGCCGCGTGCCCGACGTGCCCGCCCGCCCCCACGTGCCCGACCCCGCCGCCGCCGTCGCGCCTCGTGTCGCAGATCTCGCCTGCGGCGTGGGGCCTCGCGGGCGCTTCGCTCGCGCTCGTCGGAATCGGCGCGGGCTTTCTCGCGGTGGCCGTCGACAACGCGAACACCTACGCGAACCCGCTCACGCCGCGCCCCCTCCAGGAGCAACTGCGCGACCAGGGTGAGACGTTCCGCATCGTCGGGGTGGTGGGCCTCGCCGCGGGAGTCGGGGCCGCCGTCGGGGCGGTGTGGATGTTCACGCACCCGCGCCGCGTCGAGGAGCCCGCGCCCTCGGCGAGCCTCCACGTCGGCGTCGGCCTCGCCTCTCTCTCACTCAGCGGAACCTTCTGACCTCACCACGGAGGAGCCCGCGACGGCAGCGCCCCCGGCGCCGCCGCGTGCATGCCGTGCGACGATCACCCACCATGACCAGATCATCCTCTGCTCCCCGCGCGAAGGAGCCCATCGAAGCCGTGCTCGCGAGGCTAAACCGCGGCGTGGCGAGGTCGCTCCGCATCGCGCGGGAGGAGCCCGTGCCCTTCGGCGCGCACACGGTCGAATGCATGCGCCTCGGCAACGGCCTCCGGGTGCTCGTGCTCGTCGACGAGAGCGCCCCCGTGGTGTCGTACAACACCTGGTTTCGGGTCGGGTCGAGGCACGAGCGCGAGGGCAAGACGGGCATCGCCCACCTCTTCGAACACCTGATGTTCAACGAGACCAAGGCGCTCTCCGCGGGGCGCTTCGACCAGCTCCTCGAGCGCGCCGGGGCCGAGACCAACGCCGCCACGTGGAACGACTGGACCTACTACTACGAGAACCTCCCGCGCGATCAGTTCGCCCTCGCCGTGCGCCTCGAGGCCGAGCGCATGCACAACCTCGTGCTGCGCGAGAAGCCCGTCGCGAGCGAGAAGGAGGTCGTCGCCAACGAGCGCCGCTACCGCGTCGAGGACGACGTCGAGGGCACCATGAGCGAGAAGCTCTGGGAGCATG
>CANMAT010000269.1 GCA_947494865.1 Deltaproteobacteria bacterium | reverse complement strand
GCGAGCTCGGAGCGAAACGACACGGGCGACCCCGCGACGAGCGAGAGGCGCACGTCGCGCCAGTCTTCACCCGAGAGGTTCTGCACCACGCCCCAGGCCTGCACCTGCGCGTTGGTGCCATTGAAGACCAGTCGGTACGAGGGTCGCCAGATGGGGGTCTCGACGGTGTATCCCACGAGGAGGTCGTGGTCGTTGCCGTCGAGGGCGAGGCGCACGGTGCGTCGCGCTTCGGGCTGCGGAGGCGCATCGGCCGCGCGCTCTTCGGGCATCGGAAAGGCCGCGGCGCGCACCGAGCTCCCGCCGCGCTCCATGACGGCGAGGGTGGCGAGAAAGTCGCCCACCTCGCGCTGCGCGACGCGAAACTGCACCTCGCTCTCGCTCACGTGGCCCTGGCGTTCGAAGTACCCGACGCCGTTGCGGTACACGACCACGCGCCGCAAGGGGAGCGACGCGCCGGTCTGCACGGCCGCGCTGCGCCCGCAGCCCGCGGCGAAGCACGACGCGACGAGCGAAGCGGCGATGAAGGGACGCAGGCGACGCGAGGCGGCGAGGGGGCGCATGGTGGTGGTGCGCAGTGGTTCGCCCGCGGAGGTGCGCGCGGTCAACTAAGCGACCGGGCGCGCGGTGGTGACGAGGTGCGAAGCGGTGGTGACGAGGTAGTGGATCGGTGGTGGCGACGTGTAGCCCCGAAACGATCCAGAACACGCCGAGCGCGAGGAGCACGCCGCCGACGAGCCCGCCGGGCGCGCCGCACCCCGACCTCTTCGACGGGTTCGGCGCAATAGCGCCCTATCTTCGCGCGCAGGGCGTCGGCGCCATTGTGACGGCCTACCATGCGCCGCTCGACCCCGATCCGGCCACGCTGGGGTTCGCAGGGCTCTTTCTCGAGACGGCCGACTTCTATCCGCCCGACCTCTACGCGGCCACGCGCTTCATCGCGCGCTGCCTCGCCGAGGCGACGCCCGTGGTCGTGCACTGCTACGCGGGCATCGGGCGTACGGGGAGCATTCTGGCCGCGAGCCTGCTGCACGCCGACGCGGGGATTTCGGTCGAGGCGGCGATCACGCGGGTGCGCGACGAGTACATCCCCGAGTACGCGCGCGGACGCTTTCCGGAGCATCCGCGGCAGGAGGAGGCGCTACGGATGTTTGCTGTGTCGGCGGGGTGGTGAGCATGGGCGACGCGGGTGGCGCTTGCGATCGGGCATCCACGCGAGGTCGGCCGACTGCGGCGCGACGGCGATCTCGTGCTCGGAGACGGCGGCGGCGGGTGGAGGCGGTCCGGGCGAGCGCCACGCCCGTCGACACCCGTCGCGGCGCTACCCTGCGCCCTCGCGCGGCCGCAGCACGCGCAGCAGCATGCGCCACCGAACGATGCGCCGCGCCATCACCGTGAGGCACACCGCGAGGCCCGCGAGCTCGATCACCCGCAGCCCGTGGTCGAACTGCACGTTGCCGTCGCTCACGTACACCGAGTCGCGCAGGTAGCACGCGCGCGCGTCGTCGAGGCACCGCACGCGCAGTTCGTCGCCGTAGCGTCGGTCGCGCATCTGCGTCGACGTGAGCTGAATCGTCCACGCGCCCCGCGCGCGGTCGTCGCGGGCGACGAGGTCGTACTCGGCCTGGTGCGGGCTGAAGCGTCGGCGCAGGCCCACCAGCACCATCGTGCGCGGCGCGATGCCCGATACATCCCCGCGGAGCCTCGCCATGGTGTCGAGCTTCGAGGTCGTATACGCCGCGAGCAGCGCGCACACGACGGTCGCCGTTGCGAGGCCCGCGAGCGGAGGCCGCGGGGGCAGCGCCAGGGGCTGCGGCGCCCGATACGGCGCGGCGGTCGGCGTCACGCCACCACCTCGACGAGCTCGCACGTCGCGACGGCCAGACGCGCGGCGCTGCGCACCTCTTCGACGAAGGCGTCGCCCTCCTTCGCGGCGCACGCGGCCAGCACGGCGCCTGGGTCGGCCGCGTACGAGGGCTGCGTCGGCGCGTCGGCGCGCTCGCCCGTCCGGCGCAGCGCCGCGTTCACCGCGTCGTCGAGGCGCACCCACGCCCGCTGCGCGCGCGCGGCGGGGCTGCGGTAGCTCGCGGTGGGGTCGACGTCGTCGAGGGCCACGTCGGCGAGGGCGCGGATCAGCGCGCGCTCGAACGGCCCCGCCTCGTCGTCGAGGGCGCACGCGCCGAGGCTCACGAGCACCTCGCGGTGCGACGCCTGCGCGCACAGCCCGGGGCTGTCGGGCCTCGGCGCGCGGGGCCAGTGCGCGGCCCGTCGCCACACGTCGCGCTGCTCGGCCGCGAGGAGCAGCTCGCCGCGCGACCACGCCGCGAGCACGGCCGCGGCGATCGCGTCGGCGTCGCGCGCGCCCGGGTGCGCCCGCAGCGCGTCGAGCGCGCACGGCTGCGACGACACACTCGCCGCGCGCGGCATCACCCGCAGCGACGAGCCCTCGGCTTCGAACACCCGACCGGCCACGGTCTGCACCCAGGTGTGGCTCCCGTCGGAGCCCTGGTAGTCCCACCGGTCGGCGAGCCACAAGAGCGCCGACACGCAGCCCATGAAGCCCACCACGAGGCCGCCGCCTACGACGATGAACACGCGCGCCGCGAGGGGAAACTGCGACTCGTCGCCGCGCCCCACGCGCACGATCCCCATCACCAGAAACACCGTGATCGCCGTGGGAATCATTGCGAGCAGCACGCGCACGAGCACGATGCCCGCGGTGCGGGGCCAGCGCGTCCACGCGCCGCGGGGGATGTCGCGCTCGCAGCGGCCGCAGGGCGAGGCCGCGCCGACGAGGTCGCGGCCGCAGTGGGGGCACAGGGGAGGGGGCCTCATGGCGCGGCGATCCTACACACGGAACGCCGCGCTGCGAGCGCGCGATGCTCAGCGCGCGTGGAGCGTCATGCGCATCCCGTGGCGCGGCGACATGGTGACCGCGACGAGCCTCTCGACCGGGTGCCCGGCTTCGAGGCGAAGGCTGAAGCGCTGCGCGAGCGTGGCGAGCAGCAGGCGCGCCTCCATGAGGGCGAAGTGCTTGCCGATGCACTGCCGCTGACCGGCGCCGAAGGGGGTGTACGCGCCGCGCTGCGTCTGCGCGACGCGCTCGGGGAGAAAGCGGTCGGGGTCGAAGCGCTCGGGCTCGGGCCACCACCGCGCGTCGTGGTGCGCGTGGTAGATCCACAGCACCACGTCGGAGCCCGCCGCGATGCGGTAGCCCCCGAGCTCGACGTCGCGCGCGGCCACGCGCGGCACCGTGGTAACCGGCGGAAACAGCCGCATCGACTCGGACAGCACCCGGTCTACGTAGGGGAGCGCGTCGGCGCTCGTGGGCGCGCGGCCGCCGAGCACCGCGTCGAGCTCGCGGTGCACCCGCGCCTCGACCTCGGGGTGCTGCGAGAGCAGGTACCACGTCCCCGTGAGGGCCTGCGACGCGGTCTCGTGGCCCGCGAGAAACAGCGTGAGAATCTCGTCGCGGAGCTCGTCGCGCGACATCGCCTGCGCCGCCCCCGACGCGTCGGGCTCGCTCGTCGCGGCGATGAGCGCGCTCAAGAGGTCTCCGCGCTGCGCGAGCGCCTCGGGGGCTTCGGCGCGCCGCGCGTCGATGAGCCCGTACACGATCTCGTTCACGTCGGCGAGGCCGCGCCGCACGCGCTGAACGCTCGGCAGCGGCACCCACGGAGGCAGCACCGAGGCCGCGCCCGAGAAGTTGCGAAACGACTCGAGGGCGTTCGCGATGCGGTCTCGCTCGCCGTCGGGGTCGTGGTCGAAGAGGGTCTTCGCCACGATCGATAGCGTGAGGCCCATCATGTCGGCGCCCACGTCGCGCGTCTCGCCGGAGCGCCACCGGTCGCGCAGCGCGCGGGCGTGCGCCGTCATCGGGTCGGCGAGGGCCTCGATGCGCTTGCGCCCGAAGGCGGGGTTGATCATGCGCCGCTGGCGCCGCCAGAAGTCGCCGTTCGAGGTGACGAGCCCGTTGCCCAGAAAGCGCCGGAGCTGCCGCGCGCCGAAGCCCTTCTCGGGCTTGATGTAGTCGTTTCCGCGCGTCACCAGCACGTCGTAGATGTGCTCGGGGTGGCGCGTCACATACAGGGGCGTACCGCGAAAGGTCGTCGCGTAGAGGTCGCCGTAGCGTTCGAAGCGGTCGCCCACAAAGGCGATGGGGTCGCGGCGAAAGGCGCGCAGGTAGCGAACGAGCGCGAGGGGGTTGTTGCCAACGGGCGGCGGGCCGGGCGGTGCGGTGTTCAGCGGAGTGCTCCCGCCGCCGAGCATGACAGATGCGCGGCGCCCGGGCGCCGTCTACGCCCCGCGCAGTGAGCCTACGTCGAGCGCCCACCGCTCGATGAGCCGCCGGAGGCGCGCGCGGCTCAGCCCGAGCGCGTGCGCCGCCTGGGCGACGTTGCCGCGGGTCTGGACGAGCGCCTCCCACACCGCGTCGCGCGCGGGGGCCGGCGCGCTCACCGACTCATCGTCGGAGTCTGTCTCGTCGACGGGCTCGGCAGACGCGCTGAGCGCCTGGCCCGCGCTGGGATCGAGCGCGCTCGCCTCGAGCTCCTGGCGCTTCGCCATCGCCTCGAGGGCCGCCGCGCGGACCTCCATACAGAGCTCGCGCACGTTGCCCGGCCACGGTCGCAGCAGGCACGCCTCGACGAAGCCCGCGGTGCACGGCGGCGCGTCGGGGCCCAGCGCGCGGAGCGTGCGGGCGACGTGGTACCCGAGCTCCTCGCGGCGCTCGACGAGCGGCGGTACGCGCACCGCCGGTCGCCCGAGGCGATAGTAGAGGTCTTCGCGGAAGCGCCCGGCGCGCACGGCGTCGCGCAGGTCGCGCAGCGTGGCGCTGCACAGGCGAAAGCGCACCGCCACGGGCTGCGTGGCGCCCAGCGGGAGCACCGCGCCCGTCTCGAGCACGCGCAAGAGCTTGGCCTGCACGGGCAGGTCGAGCTCGGCCACCTCGTCGAGAAAGAGCGTGCCCCCGTCGGCCTGCTGCACGAGCCCCGACGCGTCGGTGGCGCCCGTAAACGCGCCGCGCCGCGCGCCGAACAAGAGCCGCTCGGCCAGCTCGCGGGGAATGGTCGCGCAGTTCACGCTCACCATCGGCCCCCGCGCGCCCTCACTGGCGCGGTGAAACGCCTGCGCCGCGAGCTCCTTGCCCGCCCCGCTGGGGCCCTGCAGGAGCACGTGCGCGCCCCCCTTCGCGAAGGCCTCGAGGCGCGCGAGCACCGCCCGCAGCGCGGGCCCCGCGACGCGGTCGTCGCGCTCGAGCACGGCCGGCGCCGCGAAGGGCCGCACGTCGTCGACGGTCATCAAGAGCGTGTGGCCCACGCGGACGATCACCGCGGGGCCGCGCTCGACGGCGCCCTCGCAGCGCGCGCCGTCGACCCAGGTGCCGTTGCGGCTCCCGCGGTCGACGCAGCGCCACCCCGCGGCGGTGCGCGCGAGGCGCAGGTGGCTCCGCGACACGCGCGGGTCGTCGAGGCCGGCGTCGCGGAGCTCGTCGCGGCCGATCTCGAGCGCGCCGCCGGTGCACGCGAAGGGCACGCACACGGGCCGCGTGAGCGACCAGAGCACCACCGCGCCCGGCACGGCCGCGCCCCCGCTGCGCGCGTCGAGGGCGCTCGTGTCGTCGATGGTCTCGCTCACCGTGACGCCCTCACGACTACAGCGCCCCGACCACCGCGACGAAGGCCCCGCCCGCCGTAGGCCCTACGACGATCGCGCGACGCGCCTCGGGGGCGCCGCCTCCGCGCCCGAGCGCCCACCACAGCACACCCCCCGCCACGGCCGCCGCGCCGACGCCCAGTGACACGTTGGTGAGCGCGTTGAACGCGTGCGCGTCTCGCTGCGCCCGCGTCGCCGCATCGACGGCGAGGTCGGTGTCGGGCTCGCACGCGCCCGCGGCGGTGCCGCACGCGCCGTCGCGGTCGGCGAGCGCACCGCCGCGCAGCGCGAAGAACACGCCCGAGGC
>CANMAT010000268.1 GCA_947494865.1 Deltaproteobacteria bacterium | reverse complement strand
GCCCGGCGCGCACAGCCCGTCGACGGTGACGAGCGCGGGCGCGCTGCGGTCGGCCGCGAACAGCGCGAGGCCGCCCTGCGCGGTCGAGAGCGCCACGGCGGTGCGCGTCGCCACCGTCACCACGTGGAGCTCATGGGTCGAGGCGCCTGCTGCGAAGGGGGGCGCGCAGGTGCGTCCCGACGCGGGCGCGAGGCGCCAGTCGGTGACGCCGGGGGTGAGCGCGACGGCGCGCACGGCCTCGCACGCGGCAGCCGCGGGGCACGCGCTGCGGACGACGCGGGAGCTGGGGGCGTTGTCGACGACGCCGTCGCAGTCGTTGTCGAGGCCGTCGCAGGTCTCGGGCACGCGGCGGTTCACGTCGGGGGCGCAGGTGACGGCGCGGCTGTTCTGGCAGCGCGCGACGGTGACGGCGCACACGCCGAGGCCGCACGTCTGCGAGCCGGGGTCGGCGCACGCGCGGGTCGAGGGCGCCGCGGCGGTCACCGCCATCGAGGGGCGCAGCGCGGTGATCGTCAGGGCGCGCACGGAGGTGCGAACCTGCGGCGATGCGCTGCGGCCGTAGGCCATCACGAGCATCGAGAGGGCGATCCAGCGGGTGCCGTGCTTCATGGCAGACTCCTCGGGCGACGCGGTTGCGCGCGGTGCGGTCGTGGCGTCACGATCCTCCCTGACGCCCGTCGCTCGGGGAGCACAGACGGGCGAGGCTCACTGTCTCTTCAACGCGGGCCTCAGCCCGTGTAGGCGTCGAGCTCGACGTGCACGGGCGACACGTTCCAGATCTCGCGCGCATACTCGCGGATGGTGCGATCCGACGAGAAGGTGCCCATGTGTGACACGTTCTGAATGGCCTTGCGGGTCCACTGCTCGTCGTCGCACCACGCGGCGTCGACGCGGCGCTGGGCCTCGGCGTAGGCGCCGTAGTCTGCCAGCAGCATGTACGGGTCGTGCTCGAGGAGCGAGTCGACGAGGGGGCGGAACATCCCCGGGTCGCCGACGGAGAAATACCCCGCGGCGATGAGGTCGAGCACCTCGCGCAGCTCCGCGTTCTGCTCGTAGTGAACGCGCGGGTTGTAGCCCCTGCGCTGCGCCTCTTTCACCTCTTCCGTCGTGAGCCCGAAGAGAAAGAAGTTCTCGGCCCCCACGGCGTCGCGAATCTCGATGTTGGCGCCGTCGAGGGTGCCAATGGTGAGCGCGCCGTTGAGGGCGAACTTCATGTTGCCGGTGCCCGAGGCCTCCTTGCCGGCGGTCGAGATCTGCTCCGAGAGGTCGGCCGCGGGGATCACGCGCTCGGCCATCGAGACGCTGTAGTTGGGCAGAAAGAGCACCTTGAGGCCGGGCACCTGCGGGTCGCTGTTGATCACCTCGGCGAGCGAGTTGATAAAGCGAATGATGAGCTTCGCGGTGGTGTACGACGGTGCGGCCTTGCCGCCGAAGAGCACCGTGCGGGGCACCGTGAACGACCGCGGGTCTCGCTTGGCCCGGAGGTACATGCCCACCACGTGCAGCGCGTTGAGGAGCTGGCGCTTGTACTCGTGGATGCGCTTGATCTGCACGTCGAAGAGCGAGGCGGGGTCGACGGACAGGCCGTAATCGCGGCGGATGCGCGCGGCGAGTATGCGCTTGTTGTCGCGCTTCACGGCCGCGAAGCGCTCGCGGAACGAGGCGTCGTCGGCGAAGCGGGTGATGCCCTCGAGGCGGTCGAGGTCGGTGGCCCAGCCGTCGCCGAGGCACTCGGTGAGCAGCCCCGAGAGGCCCAGGTTGCATGAGAGCACCCAGCGCCGCGGTGTAACCCCGTTGGTCTTGTTGGTGAACTTCTCCGGCGTAAGCTCATCGAAATCGTGGAGCACGTCGCGCTTGAGGAGCTCGGAGTGCAGCGCGGCCACGCCGTTGACCTTGTGCGAGCCCACCGTGGCCAGCATGGCCATGCGCACCTGACGGTCGCCGCCCTCCTCGATGATCGACATGCGCCACGTGCGGGCGTGGTCGCCGGGCCAGCGGTTCATCACCGCGCGCAGGTGCCGCGCGTTGATCTCGTAGATGATCTGCATGTGCCGCGGGAGGAGCTTCTCGAAGAGCGACACGGGCCAGCGCTCGAGGGCCTCGGCGAGCAGCGTGTGGTTGGTGTACCCGCAGGAGCGCACGGTGATGTCCCACGCCTCGTCCCACCCGAGGCAGTGGTCGTCCATGAGCACGCGCATGAGCTCGGCGACGGCCACCGCGGGGTGCGTGTCGTTGAGCTGAATGGCCACCTTGTTGGCGAAGGCCTCGAAGGTGGCGTGCGTGGTGCGGTAGCGCCGCACGATGTCGGCGATGGCGCACGCGACGAAGAAGTACTGCTGCCGGAGGCGGAGCTCTCGGCCCGCCCACGTGCTGTCGCTGGGGTAGAGCACCTTCGAGATGGTCTCGGTGGCGTTCTTCTCCTCGACGGCTCGCACGTAGTCGCCGCGGTTGAAGGTGTCGAGGTCGAACTCCGAGCTCGCCCGCGCCTGCCACAGCCGCAGGGTGTTCACCGTGTTGGTGCCGTAGCCCGCGATGGGCGTGTCGTAGGGCACCCCGATCACCTGCGTGCCCTCGACCCAGCGGTGGCGCCAGCGGCCCTGGTCGTCGCGGTACTCTTCACTGCGCCCGTAGAAGCGCACAGGCACCGTGTACTCGGGGCGAATGAGCTCCCACGGATTGCCGAACTTCAGCCACTCGTCGGGGTGCTCGACCTGCTGCCCGCCCTCGATGCGCTGCTCGAAGATGCCGAACTCGTACCGGATCCCGTAGCCGTACGCGGGGTATCCCATCGTGGCGAGCGAGTCGAGGAAGCACGCGGCGAGGCGACCGAGGCCGCCGTTGCCGAGACCCGGCTCGGGCTCGCGCTCGATCATCTCGCCGAGGTCGAGGCCGAGCTCCGCCAGCACGCGGGCCATCTCGTCGTAGATGCCCGTGTTCAACAGGTTGTTGCGCAGCGCGCGCCCGAGCAGAAACTCGGCCGAGAGGTAGTACACGCGCTTCGGGTCGGTGCGGTAGTACTCCTCCTGCGTGGCCGACCAGCGGCGCACCAGGCGGTCGCGCACGGCGAGGGCCAGGCTCACGTACCGGTCGTGGGCCGTCGCCATGTGGGGGAGCTTGCCCTGCGAGAAATTCACGTGGTCGAGGAAGGCCCGCCGGAGCCCCTCGGGTGACAGGCTCGTGCGGTCGTCTTCGATCACCACCCGGACGCGATCGCTGCTCGTCATGCGCGTGTTCCTTCCTTCGCCTACCGCCGCGTTTGTATCGCAGTCCGAGGCCCGGACACGACCCGCGAGTGTCCCTCCCGGAAAATCGCTTTCGACTATGAATAAGCCCGGAGTGGAGTTACGTCTCGGGCCCCGCGTTGGGGTCAGCGCGCTGGTGTTCAACCACGCACGTCGACCTCCGTATGAGCGCCGCCTCGGTTCTCGCCACCGCCTAAAAGGAGAATGTTCATGAAGTCGTCCAAGATGATGGGAGTGCTCGGTCTGCTCGGTGCCCTCGCTGTGTCGGGCTACGCCTCGACCGTCGTCGCGCAGGGCCAGCTCACCATCGGAGGCAACCAGGCCAACTTCGGCCGCCGCGCCCTCCGCCGTGGCTTCGTCCCCGACCCCACCAACATCAACGTCACCTCGGGCGGCTCCCTCGGCGTGGCCGGCATGAACCTCGGCGCGGGCTGCGCCGGCTTCGTCACGCAGCGCCCCGACTTCATTCTCAACTACACCGCCGCGGCCCCGGGCTTCCTCCGCTTCTACTTCACGGCCGCCGGCGACACGACGCTCGTCATCAACGGCGCCGACGGCCAGTGGCACTGCAACGACGATTCGAACGGCGGCACCAACCCCACCGTCGACATCGCCGCGGCGCGCACGGGCCAGTACGACGTGTGGGTGGGCAGCTACCAGGCGGGCGCCAACATCGCCGGCGTGCTCCACATCACCGAGCTCTCCAGCAACCACCCCTGAGCCGCGCGCGCCTCCCCCCTCGGAGGCGCTCACAGCTCTCTCCGCGCCCGCTCCGCCTCCCCTCCCAAACCTCTCTCAGTACGGCTGATCGGTGCCCAACAACCCGTTGGGCGCGCCGCCCCGGTGCGCTCCCGCCTGCGGCGTTGCGTGTGTGCGCGGCGACGCGTGCGAGGGCTCGCGCCCGACGTGCCGCGCGACCGGCGCCGCAACGCTCGCGTCGACCACGGCGAGATTCGCCGCGGGAACGCGCTCGCCCGCGTACGCCAGGGTCACCTCGCCGATGGGGTCTTGCACCACCTGCATCCAGTCGCGGTACCCGTCGACCGACACCCGCACGCTGTGGCTCGCGCCCGACGACACCTGCGTGGGCAGCATCACCGGCGCGCCGTCGACGTACACGTGCGCGCCGTAGGGGAGCGCCCCGATGCGCAGCGTCGCCTGCTCGCGCGTCGTCAGGTGCTGCGGCAGCGTGGTGGCGCGCGGCGCGAGACGGGTGAAGGGGTTCCACGCGACCATGGCGCCCGCGAGGCACACCGTGGCGACGAGGCCCGTCACCACCATGCGCCCGGCGCCACGGGGCGTGGGCGCGAGGGTGTTGCCCGGCAGCGTGTCAGACTGCTCGAAGGCCATCGGGGTGTACCGACTCGGGTCGGTGCCTGCGCGGCGCGTCTGCGCGGGCGGCGCCGCAAGCTCGCCGCGGAGCCACGCCTCGAGCGTCTCGCGCATCTGCACTGCCGAGGCGAAGCGCGCGGAGGGCTTGCGCGCCATCGCCCGATCGACGATGCCCGCGAGGGCGGGGTCGAGCGCGGGGGTGTGCGTAGTGATGGGCTCGTGCTCGCTCGTGGCGATGCGCACGAGCACGGCGTTGTAGTTGGGCGCGTCGAAGGGCAGGTGCCCGGTGAGCAGTTCGTAGAGAATCACCCCCATGGCCCACACGTCGCTGCGAAGGTCGACGGGGGTGCCCATCACCTGCTCGGGCGACATGTACGCGGGCGTGCCGATGATGGCCCCGGTGCGCGTCATGCGGGTGCGCCGAGCGTCGTCGCCGAGGATCTTCGAAACGCCGAAGTCGAGGATCTTGGGCACGATGGCCTCTCCCTCGGCGGCGAGGAAGATGTTCTCGGGCTTGAGGTCGCGGTGCAGAATGTCTTTCTCGTGGGCGGCCGCGAGGGCCTCGAGCACCACGCAGGTGATCTCGACGGCCTCGCGCGGCGCGAGGGCCCCTTCGCGCTCGAGGCGATCGCCCAGGCTCTCGCCGACGAGGCGCTCCATCACCATGAAGGGCGCGGCGTCGTCGGACTCACCGAACGCGAACACCCGCACGATGTTGCGGTGCCCGATGCTGGCGGCGATCTTCGCCTCGTTGCGAAAGCGCGCCACGGAGCCCCCGTCGTCGACGAGGTTGGGGTGCATCACCTTGACGGCCACCTCGGCGCCGCCGAGGGCGACATTGCGGGCCACCCACACGGAGCCCATGCCCCCCTCGCCGAGCCGATCGACGAGCTCGTACTGTCCTCCGAGAACGCTTCCCTTCTGCAGCACGAGGGCACCTCTCTACAACGAACGTACCACCGTTGCGCCGCCCCGCGCGAGAAGCCCACGGAGCGCGCTGCGACAGATCGCGGTGAGCGCATCGCGCGTTGCGTGCCGCGGGGGCACGGTGCGCGACATGGGGGTCAGTGCGAGTTCACGCCGTAGACTTCTTGCGAGGCTTGCGGAGCGCCGCGATCACCGCGCGAAACTCGTCGGCGCTCAAACCCAGGACGTCGAACACCGAGGGGCTCCCCGGCCTCGTGGCGCGGGTCTTGGTCGTCACGCGCGTGCCTGCGGTCTTGAGCGCCTCGGCGCCTTCGCGTGCGAGCGCGCGCTCCTCGGCGGTGGCGCTGCGCCCCCGCTTGCTGCGGCCGGTCGTGGCGCCGACGTGCTCGCGTGCGCGGAGAGCGGCCGCCCGGAGCTCGGCGGTCTTCGCCGCGGCCACGTCGAGGCGCGGGCCGCCCTCCCAGAGAGCGATCACCTTGCCTGCGAGG
>CANMAT010000267.1 GCA_947494865.1 Deltaproteobacteria bacterium | reverse complement strand
CTTTCTCTTCGACAACAACGCCGACGCGGCGCTCGTCACCTCGGTGCACGTCAACGAGCACCTGCGCGCCGCCGGCGCCGTCGTCGACGCGCTCGCCGCGCAGCTTCGCACGATCGTCAACTGCGCGGGCACGCTCGACGCGCCGACGTGCGCCGAGCGCGTGGTCACGGGCTTCGGGCGTAGGGCCTTCCGACGCGACCTCACGAACACCGAGGCGCAGCGGTACCGCGCGCTCATCACGGGCGCGCGCGACGTCGACCAGGGCGTAAAGCGGGCCGTGCGCGCGATGCTCGTGTCGCCGTCGTTTCTCTATCGCACCGAGATGGGCGACGCGCAGCCCGACGGCACCTACAAGCTCACGCCCTACGAGGTCGCCTCGGCGCTGTCGTACACGTACTGGGGCACCATGCCCGACGACGCGCTGCTCGACCTCGCGGCGCGCAACGGCCTCGACGGCGCGGGCATCGAGCGCGAGGCCCGGAGGCTCATCGCCGACCCGCGCGCGCGGGAGCAGGTGGGCGTGTTCGCGCTCCAGTGGCTCGGCGTCGAGAGCGTGGCCACCACGCCGCGCAGCGCCACGCTCTTCGGCGACTTCAGCGACGCCGTGCGAACGCGCATGATCGACGAGTCGCGGCGCTTCGTGACGCACGTGGTCTTCGACGGGAGCCACCGCTTTGGTGAGCTCTTCACTGCGAACGAGGGCTTCGTCGACGAGACCCTCGCGCGCTACTACGGCATCACCGGCGTGACGGGTGCTGAGATGCGCCGCGTGACGCTCCCCGACGAGCGCCGCGGCGGCGTGCTCGCCCATGGCAGCGTGATGACGCGCTACGCCCACAGCGACCAGGGATCGCCCATTCTGCGCGGCGTGTTCGTGCGGGCGAACCTGTTGTGTCAAGAGTTCCCGCCGCCTCCGGCCAACGCGGGCGGCGTGCCCGACGTCGACCCGCGCGCCACCACGCGGCAGCGCTTCTCGCAGCACTCGCAGAACCCCGCGTGCGCAACGTGTCACAGCCTCATCGACGGCGTGGGCTTCGGCTTCGAACAGTTTGACGCCGTGGGCCGCACGCGCACGACCGAAGCTGGGATGCCCGTCGACCACGCGGGGCGCCTCACCGACGTCGAGGGCTTCGGCACCAACACCGCGCTCGACTTCGCGTCGCCCGCCGAGCTCGGCGCCGCGCTCGCCGCGAGCCCTACGGCGCAAGCGTGTTTCGCGCGCCAGTGGTACCGCTTCGCGCGGGGCTTCCACGAGACGGCCGCGCAGCGCTGCGCGGTGCGAAGCGTGGCGCAGCGCTTCCGCGAGCGCAGCGGCGACGTGCGCGAGCTCATGGTCGCCGTGGCCACGTCACCCGATTTCGTCACCCGACGCTGAAGCGAGATTTCGTATGCGATCGATCGCGCGCAGAAGGTTTCTTCAGGCCGCCCTCGGGGCCGCGTCGGCCCTGCCGTTCTACGGCCTCTCGCAGCGGAGCGCGCGCGCCAACGGCGGCGAGCGAGCCCGTCGGCTCATCGTGTTCTACTTTCCCGACGGCGTCGCGGGCCGGAGCCAGAACGGCGAGCCCAGCCTCTGGGAGGCGCGGCCCGCGGGCGGCGACGTGACGCTCAGCGAGCTCCTCATGCCCCTCGGCGACCTGCGCCGCGAGTGCGTGTTTCTCAACGGGCTCACCATGGGAGGCACCGACGAGGGCAGCCACCCCGGCGGCGCCAAGAAGCTCCTCACCGCCGTCGATGGTGGCAACGGCGAGTCCATCGATCAGTACCTCGCGCGCACCGTCGGGCGCGACGCGCCGTACCGGCACCTCTACCTCGGCGCGGGCGCCACGCAGAACAACGCCTCGGGCGACAAGTTCATCTCGTACGCGAGCGCGGGCGTCACCGTGGCCCCCGACGACGACCCGCTGCGGGCGTTTCGACGGATGTTCACCGGCGCTGTCACCCCGCCGCCGGCGATGATGCCCACGCCCGACGCGGGCACGGTCACACCTCCCTCGACGGTCGACGACGAGGCCGATCGCCTCGCGCTCGAGACCGCCCTGGGCGACCTCAACGACCTCCGCGGGCGCCTCGGCACGAGCGAGCGCGTGAAGCTCGACGCGCACCTCGAAGCGCTGCGTGAGGTGTCAGCCCGCCTCGTGCGGCCGCCCGCCGCGATGGTCACCGACGCGGGCGTGATGATGGCCGCCGACGCGGGGATGCGCGCGCCCAACCCGAGCTGCGCGATGCCCGCGATGCGCTTCGAAGCGCCTACGGGGGCGGGGCTCAACGCGCCCGAGAACTTCCCCGCGGTGCTGCGCGCGCAGGTCGACACGACGGTGCTCGCGATGGCCTGTGGGCTCACGCGCGTGGGGGTGATCCAGTCGTCGCAGCACACGAGCGAGCTCATCATGAGCCGCTTTCGCGACACAGACATGTACGACGCGCGCTTCGACATGCGAAGCCATCAGGCGTCGCACTATGGCGCGCGGCAAGACCGCTCGAACCGCCTCTTCACCGACTTTGTGAAGCAGGTGCGCTGGTGGGTGTCGCAGTTCGCGTACCTGCTCCAGTCGCTGCGCGCGATGCCCGAGGGCGACGGCACCATGCTCGACCACTCGGTGGTGCTCCTGTGCTCCGAGGTCTCCGACGGCAACACGCACACGCACTCGGACATGCCCTTCGTGCTGGCCGGGCGCGCGGGCGGGTGCATCACGCCGGGCCGCGTGCTCGAGCGCCGCGGGGCGCGCCACGGGCAGATGCTCGCGGCCATCGCGCGCTCCATGGGCGCCGACGTGGCGGGCTGGGGCGACGCGGGCAACGGCGTGCTCCCGGGGCTTCTCTCGTAGCGTCGCCGCGTTCGCGCGGCGGGCACTGGATTGGTGTAGAACCCAAGCGCGATGGAGAGACCGACCCGCATCTTCGCGTTGTTGCTCACGGTCGCGCTCACGGCCTGCGCGGTGGGCGACAACGGCGACGAGGGGCCGATGGGGCATCGATCGCGCTCGACGGCGACGAGCAAGACGCGGCCGTCGACGACGTTGCGACCGTCGACGACGCTGCGGTCGACAGCGGCCTCGACCCCGTCGATGTTGCGAGCCCGCCCGACGCGCAGACCGAGCTCGACGCCGCGACCTCGCTCGACGCGCCCGTGTCGCCCGATCGCACGTTCATTCCGCCCGACGTGATCACCGTCGACGGTCCGCGCCTCGATGCGCCCCTCCCGCTCGACGTGCCCGTCGCGCGCGATGTTCCCGTCGTGACCGATGTTCCCGTCGTGACCGATGTGCCCGCAGGCACCGATGTGCCCGTAGGCACCGACGGCGGCTGCCCCGCGGGCGCCTCGACGTGCGCGGGCGCGTGCGTCGTGCACGGCGCCAACAACGACATGTGCGGCGGGGGGGTGAACCTCGGCTCCTACTGCGGCGACAACGCGTGCGACTTTCTCTGCCCCTCCACAAGTTACCGAACCGTAGGCACCGCGCGCACGGGCCTCACCTCGACGTGGTTTCGCGCGCGCGCCGTCGAGTGTTCGCTTTGCCCGGACGCCACCATTCTCGCGCGCGTCACGCTCGTGTCGCCGCCGGGCGTCGACTACAACCTCTTCGTGTACCGCGCGTGCGGCGCGTCGGCGGGCAGCTCGACGGCGGGCGCGGGCGCGCAAGACCGCGTCGAGGTGCGCGAGAGCGACAGCGCCGCCTCGAGCGACACCTTCGACTACTACATCGAGGTGCGCCACGTGTCGGGCGCGTCGTGCTCGCCGTGGCGCCTCACGCTCGAGGCGCGCAGCAACAACGGCTCGAGCTGCTGATCAGAACGCGTCGACCGCGATTGCGCGCCGATGAGGAGCCCGTCGCCGAGCGTCTCCGCGCGCAGCCGATCAGCGCGTGGTAGGCAGCGGAATGGGGAAGGGGAAGGGCAGCGCGGGCGCCTGCTGGCCGTTGTTCTGGCCGTTGTTCTGGCCGTTGTTCGCGCCGTTGGCGTTGAGCCCGGGGATGGGGAACGGCAGCGGAATGGGCAGGCCCCCGGCGCCCGCCGTGGTGGGCCGCATGCCGCGGCGCCAGTTGTCGGCCCACATCTGGATCACCGGGCGCCGCAGAATGGCCGGCGGGTGCGAGCGCACGAAGATAAGAATCGGCGACGTGCCGCGCTCGCCCTCGAGGCGCTGAAAGAAATCCATCGAGAGGGTGGCGCCCTCTTCGGTCCATCGGCCGCCGACGCGGCGCGCGCCCGCGTCGAGCACGTCGATGACGCCCCACGCGTCGGCCTCCATCTCGACGGGCTGATTGAAGAGGGGCATGGCGTTGGAGGCGATGCGCACCACCTCTTCGGCCTGCGCCTCTTGCCCCGTTGCGTTGCCGCCCTGCGCGCAGCCCGTGTGGCCCCGATAGTGGTGCCCGAGCTCGTGGCCGAGAATGAACCCGATCTGCTCGTCGAAGAGAAACCGCTGCCGCGCGAGCTTGCGCGGGTCGAGCGCGAACTGCGTCGGCACCGAGCCCGGCGCGAGGGGCTGCACGGGCTGCTCGCGTCGCACCGCCGTCACCGTGAGGTTGTAGTACGCGTTGAGGAGCTGCGTGCCCGCGAGCTCGTCGACGGCCTTGGCCTCCGAGGTGGCCGACACGAGCGCGAGCATGCCGCCCGTGACGGCCATGATGGCGCCGCCTCCGCGACGGCAGCCCGCGGCGGCGTTCACCTCGGCGAGGTTGGTGGTGTACTGCAGCGGGATGTTCTCGACGCGCACGCGGTGTTCGGGCGTGAGCGCGCCCACGAGCTCGGAGAGCACCACGCGCGCCTCGGTCTGCAAGAAGGGCGCGGTGAAGGCGCCGGAGGCGTCGTAGGAGCCCTGCGGCGCGGGCGCGAGCGCCTCGTTGGCCCCCGGCTGCGCGGGCGCTCCGGGCTGCGCGAGGGGAGGCTGCGCGGGCAGCGTTGTGGGGAGCGTCTGCGGCTGCGCGGGCTGCGCGCCCTGCAGCTCGTCGATGCGGTCGCGGATGCGGTCGACGAGATCGCAGCCGCTGCAGAGGGCGAGCACCATCGGTGCGAGTTTGAGGGCGGGCTTCACGGGTCGCGACCTTACCATCACCGCGCGGCGTCGATCACCGCGTCGTGCACGGCCGGACGCAGCGCCCGCACGCCCTGATTCTCTCGCGTGGGGTGCACCCGGTTGGTGACCAGCGCGACGACGACCCCCGCGTCGGGGTCGCACCAGAGGGAGGTTCCGGTGAAGCCCAGGTGTCCGAAGGTGCGCGGCCCCATGCGCGCGCCCGACGAGGGCGAACCCTCGCTGCGCGCGTCCCACCCGACGCGGTGGGCGCCGCCGGTGCGCCGCTCGATCATCCACGCCATGCGCGCGGGGTCGAACCATCGCGCGTCGCCCGCGAGGCACGCGAGGGCGCGCTCGCCGAGGTCGCGCAGGGCGTCGGCGGTGCCGAAGAGGCCCGCGTGTCCACATACTCCGCCGAGGGCGTAGGCGTTCTCGTCGTGCACGCGGCCACGCACCACGGCGCCGCGCCACGCGCACAGCTCGCTGGGCGCGACGGCCTCATCGCGCCAGCGGTCTTCGACGCCGCGCCACGCGACGTTCAACCCGAGGGGGGCGATCACCTCGCGGCGCACCACGGCGTCGAGGTCGTCGCCGGCGAGGGCCGCGAGCGCCTCGCCTACGAGCATGTACCCGAGGTCGCTGTAGCGCACCGTTCCTACGGGGCCGCGGGGCGTGGCGAGCAGCGCGGCGAGCACCGCGCGACGGGACTCGGGCGTGCCGGCCGCTTCGGCGCGTACGGCGCGGTAGAAGGGCGCCCAGTGCACGAGCCCCGCGCGGTGCGAGAGCAGCTCGAGGAGCGTGGCGTCGGCCGCGGGCGTGTTGGCCGCGTAGGGGAGCACCGCGGCGATGGGGCGCGCGAGGTCGACGCCCTCGCGGTGGGCGAGGCGCACGAGGGCGAGCGCGGTGAACACCTTGGTGATCGACGCGAGGTCGTACACCGTGCGCGACGTGACGGCTGGCGCGTCGGGGCCGTAGTCGAGGGAGCCT
>CANMAT010000266.1 GCA_947494865.1 Deltaproteobacteria bacterium | reverse complement strand
TGCGCGGTGCACGGGGCGCGGCGGGTCGTCGCTGCGATGGAGGCGTGCCTCGCGGCGAGACCGCTCCAGGTGGGCGTGACCGACTTCGACGGTCGCTCGCTCCTGGTCCGTCGGCTCGCGCCGCAAGAGGACAAGCTCGACCTCGCGCGCGTCGAGCCCGCGCACCTCCACGGCCTGGCGCGTCACCTCGGCGCCCTCACGGGGCGCGCCCATCGACGCGGCGCCACGTCGCTGGCGGCGGCGTGGTCGCGCGCAGACCTCGACGCCGTGCTCGACCGCGCGGTCGCGGTCGCCAGCGCGTTCGAGGGCGCCTGGCTCGCGTGGTGCCTCGCGCTCCGCAGCGAGGGTGAGCCTGCGACAACATGACGCATCGAACTCGCGCGCTTCGCCGCGCGCGAGGTTGGCTGCATAGTGACCGAAACAGACCATCAGACGGAGGTTGCTTCATGTCGCGTCGCTTCGTGTTCGCACTGTTTGCTTGCGTGTCGGCCCTCGCGTCGGCGTGCCACGATCACACCGAGGTCCCCGCCGCGTCTCCGTGCGCAGACCGGCAGCAGGTGAGCCTCCCGGCGTGCGAGGTCGCGGGCGGCGACGGCTTCTCCGACGAGGCGTGCATCGCGCTCGACGACGCCATCCGCGGGAGCCGCGCCGCGGTCAACGACGCGCGCGCTCCGTCGATCAGCGCGCCCACGGAGATGCAGGCCGTGCCCCGCGCGACGCCGTTCACCTTCGCGTGGACGGCGCCGGTGGCGTCGATCCCCGCGCGCCGTCCGATGACCGTCGGCGACGAGCTGCGCCGCTGGACGTCGCTGATCCCCGAGGCGGAGGCGCACTGCGATCCGTTTACGGGTCGCGCGTACGAGCTGCGCATCAAGGCGGGCGCCAACGTGCTCCTGCGCCGCCAGCAGTCGGCGCTCTCGTGGACGCCGTCGGCCTCTGAGTGGGCGTACCTCGCGGGCGCCATCGGGGCGCAGACCGCCGAGCTCACGATCTACACGGCGAGCTATGTCGCCAATCAGATCTCGACGGGCGCCGGGCCCTTCACGCCGATGAGTGCGCGGCGCTTCACCGTCGCGCCCTGACGCGCTCTTGACCGGCGGCGCCGTTGCGACGTACGCAACCGCCCGTCATGACAGAACCGCTTCGTAACGCCATCGGAATCCTCCACGAGACCAAGAACCGCTGGGAGCGCCGTATCCCGCTGGTGCCCGCGCAGATCGCGGAGCTCGTTCGTGACGGCATCGAGGTGCGTGTCGAGCGCTCGCCCTCGCGCGCATTCCTCGATGAGGAGTTCGTCGCCGCGGGCGCCACGCTCGTCGACGACGCCACCGACTGCCGCCTCGTGATGGGCGTGAAGGAGGTGAAGAAGCATCAGATCAAGCCCGGCGCCACCGTGATGTGCTTCTCGCACACCATCAAGGGCCAGTCGCACAACATGCCTCTCCTGGCCGACTTCATCGCCAAGGGGGCGAGCCTCGTCGACTACGAGGTGATCGTCGACGACAAGGGCGTGCGTCAGGTCGCCTTCGGCCGCTACGCCGGCCTCGCGGGCGCCCACGAGACCCTTTGGACGCTCGCCCACCGCATGGCCGCGCTCGGTCACCCGAACCCGCTCACCGCGCTCAAGCACGCCGTCGACTATCGCGACCTCGCCGACATGGTCGCGTACACGCGCGCGGCGCTCGAGGCCCTGCGCTCCGAGGGGCCCGACGCGTTCGCGCCCTTCGTGGTGGCGGTCACGGGCAACGGGCGGGTTTCAAAGGGCTCGCTGGAGTATCTCGAACTCGTGGGGGCCGTTCCGTGCACCCTCGAAGAGTGCATCGCGCTCCCCGCCGAGGCGCCCGGCGACCGCACGCTCCGGGTGCTGCACCTCTCCGACGACATGCTCTACGAGTGCGCGGGGCAGGGGCGGCGCTTCAACTTCGAACACTACGTGAAGCACGCCGAGCGCTACGTCTGCAAGGGCGCGATGTACCTCCCGTACATGAAGGCCCTCATCAACGGCCTCTACTGGGACGAGCGCTTCCCGCGCATTCTCGACGACTCTACCGCGCGGCGCATGTTCGCCCACGAGACCCTGCCGCCGGTGATCGGAGACATCGCCTGCGACATCAAGGGCGGCGTCGAGTGGACCACCCTCGCCACCGAGAACGACGAGCCCGCGTTTGTGTACGACCCGCAGACCAACGCGTCGACGGTGGGCGTCGAGGGGCGCGGCGTGGCCATCATGTCTGTCGACAACCTCCCTACGGCCCTCCCGCGCGACGCGTCGTTCGACTTCAGCAAGGCGCTCATGCCCTACGTGCGCACGTTCTTCGAAGCCGACCTCGGCGGCGGCGTGGGCGTGCTCCCGGCCGCGCTCCAGAGCGCCGTGGTGGTCGCCGGCGGGCGCCTCACGCCCCGCCACCAGGGCCTCGCGCGCTTTCTCTAGAAGCCCTTCGCTACCGGCACATCTGTCCGCCGCGCACCCACGCCTGGCCCCCGCACGCGCCCGCCGTGTAGGGGCCCGCCGCGTTGCCCGGCACGCAGTGGTTGTTGCACCACCCGCACGCCGCGATGGCGATGCAGCCCGCGCAGTCGATCTTGCGGGCGCAGGGGTCGACGCCGCCGTCGGGCGACGCGACGCAGAGAATGAGGTCGGTCTGCTGGCGGTCGCAGCCTGCGAAGTTGGTGACGCCGGAGGCGCACGCAGCGGTCGAGCCGATGCCGCAGAGGAGCCACGCGTCGAGCGCGCCGCGGCAGCCTACGGGCGTGGTGGCGAGCTGTGTGCCGCAGTTGCGCACGCAGGCGGCCATGTCGGGGTTGCAGCCGGTGCCCGCCGTGATTCGCGCGCACACGTCAGGGCAGGGGTCGGCGGGGAGCGTCACGTCAGCGATGACGACCGCGCGGTCGGCCGCTGGGGCGTCGGGCGTCGCGGGCGCGTCGACGATGACAACGTCGACGGGCGCCTCGGCGTCGGGGGAGAGCACCGTGGCCTCGCTCCCGCACGCGGCGAGCACGGACGAGAGCAGACAAACGAGGCGGGCGGAGTGTGCGGTGCGCGAGGGTCGCATGGGACTGTAGAGTCTAGCGGTCGCGCGGCGGCCGTCGCAACGGCGCGCTCCGCCGCGTTGGCGCTCGCGGAGCGGCGCGAGAGGGCGTAGGGTGCCGCGATTCGCAGATGTTCACGCGCCAGCCGGGCGTGACAGTGATCGATGTGTCGAGGTGCTCCATGGGCGACAAGTCACCGAAGTCGAAAGACAAGAACAAGAAGCAGGGCGACGCGCAGAAGCAGCAGACGAAGGCGGTAGCCGACGCGAAGCGCACGCCCGCGAACGGCGCCCCGGTGAAGAAGGGCAAGTAGCTCGAAGAGAGCTGGGCACTTCCATTCATCCTCCCGGTATCGCGCTTCGTAACCTTCCCCTGAGCTCGACAGTACGTGCCTCCGCCGCGGGCGGAAGAACTTCGACGCCGTCGCGACGGTGGTGAGAATGCTGTGGAGTTTCTGAAGCGAACGCTGTGGTTTCTGCTCGTGGGCTGGTGGCTGGCGCTGCTCTGGGGACTCACCGCGTGGCTCTTCTGCGCCAGCTTCGTGCTCTTGCCCCTGGGCGCGTCGATGTTCAACCGCCTTCCGCAGGTGCTCACGCTCAAGCCCGTGGAGCACGACCCGTGGACGGGACGGCCCGTGCGTGAGCTCTCGTGGTGGCTTCGCGCCGCGTGGTTCGTGTTCGTGGGGTGGTGGCTCGGCCTCGTGTGCTTCAAGGTCGGCTATCTGCTGTGCATCTCGATCGTCGGGATGCCCCTCGGCGTGTGGGTGCTCCACCGCGTTCCGCTCGCGATGACCCTCAAGCAGTCGGCCTGAGGCGCAGCGCAGCGGTCAGAAGCTCTCGTCAGACAGCTCCATCAGGTCGAGCGAGCCGCGCTCGATGAGGCTGCGCGTGTGGGCGATGGTGGGGAGAACGTTCTCGGCCCACCAGCGCGCGCTCGCGACCTTGCCGTCGTAGTAGGCGCTGTCGGCGTCGGACGCGCCCTCGCGCTTCGAGAGCGCCAGCGCGGCATGCTGCAGAAGGAGCCAGCCTCCCACCAGCTCGGCCAGCGCGAAGAGCACGCGATTGCCCTGGAGGCCCGCGTGGTAGAGCGACTCGTTCACCTTGCCGAGCATGGTCATGAAGATGGCTTCGACCTCGCCGGTGGCTTCGGTGAGGGCCGCGTGCTCCTTGGCGAGGGCCGGCACCGCGAGCTCGGCGTCGAGCGAGGCGCGCACGCGCCCGATGAGGCCCTGGAGCGTGGCGCCGCCGTCGCGCGCGACCTTGCGGAAGAAGAGGTCGAGCGACTGAATGTGGGTGGTGCCCTCGTAGAGCGTGTCGATCTTCTGGTCGCGAATGTACTGCTCCATGGGGTAGTCGTCGCAGTACCCGGAGCCGCCGAGGCACTGGAGCGAGAGCGCGAGCTGCGCGCTCGTCGCGTCGGACGACCAGCCCTTCACGAGGGGGAGCAGCAGGTCGTTGAGCGCGTCGAGCGCGGCCGCCTCGGACGACCCGTGACCGCCGCGGATCGCCACCTGATCTTGAATGAAGGCCGTCCAGAAGATGAGCGCGCGCATCGCCTCGGCGTAGGCCTTCTGGCTCATGAGCATCCGGCGCACGTCGGGGTGCTTCACGATCGCGACGCGCGGCGCGTGCTTGTCGGTCGCGCGCAAGAGGTCCGGGCCCTGCTTGCGATCCTTCGTGTATGCGAGCGCGTTGAGGTACGCCGTCGAGAGCGTGCCCATGCTCTTCACCCCGACGGCCATGCGCGCGTCTTCGATGATGTGAAACATCTGGCGGATGCCGTCGTGCTTGTCGCCCACGAGGAGCGCGCGGCACGGGGCCGACCCGCCGTAGTGGACCTCGCAGGTGACTGACGAGCGAATGCCCATCTTCTTCTCGAGGCGCGTCACGGCCCAGCCGTTGCGCTCGCCGAGGGAGCCGTCTTCTTCGACCCAGTATTTGGGCACCAGGAACATCGACAGCCCCTTGGTGCCCACCGGCGCCCCGTCGGGGCGCGCGAGCACGATGTGAACGATGTTCTCGGGGCCCTCATAGTCGCCGTTGGTGATGAAGCGCTTGACCCCCTCGAGGTGCCACTCGTCGCCCTTCACGTGCACCGCGCGGGCGCGCGCCGCGCCGACGTCGCTGCCGGCGTCGGGCTCGGTGAGCACCATCGCGGTGTTCCATTGCCGGTCGATGAGCTGCGGGAGGTAGCGCGCGCGCTGGGCCTCGGTGGCGAGGCGGTCGATGGACTTCGCCATCATGGGGCCGGCGAGGTAGAAGCTCGCCGCGCCGTTGGCGCCGCTCACGAGTTCGAACGACGCCCACGCGAGCGTCGGCGGGGCGCCCGCGCCGCCCATGTGCACGGGCAGGCTGAAGCGGTGCCAGTCGCCGTCGAAGAAGCTCTGGAGCGACTTCATGAACGACGCCGGGAGCACCACGCGCCCGTCGTCGGTCATGTGCGCCGGGCGCCGGTCGGCGTCGCTGAAGCTCGCTGCGACCTCGTGCTTGCAGATCTTCTCGATGGCGCGCAGGGAGGCCTTGGCGGTGCCCTCGTCGAGCGCGTCGAAGGGCTCGTGCCCCAGCGACTTGTTGCCTACGTCGAGGAACTCGAAGAGGTTGAAGAACGTGTCCCGGAGGTTCGATCGAAAGTGGTGTTCGGTGCTCACGGCGCGGGAGGATACACCAACGTCAACGCGTGATTGCGCGTCAGCCGCCTCACGTCATTGGTGTACGATGCGCGCCGATGGGTCGACTTCGCCTGCTCTTCGTCTTGTTGGCCCCGCTGTCGGCACAGGCGCTGACGGCCTGCGGCGCCCGGGGCGCGCTCCGCGAGCCCACGCTCGCTGACGCACCGCCCGTCGATGCGCTCGACGCCTCGATCGACGTCGCGCCCCCACCCGACATCACGCCCCCGCCCGACATCACGCCCCCGCCCGACACCACGCCCCCGCCCGACATCACGCCCCCGCCCGACATCACGCCCCCGCCCGACATCACGCC
>CANMAT010000265.1 GCA_947494865.1 Deltaproteobacteria bacterium | reverse complement strand
GTTCCGCCCGCGTGCCGCGTCACCTGGGTGGCCTTCGCGGGCGCGCGGCGAACCGTGTTTCTCCCCACGTGGGAGCACGCGGGCGCCAGCGTCGCGCTCGACGCGCGGGGCCCGCTCAACGCGCGGGCGCTCCTCGAGCCGCTGGGGTGCACCTGGTACGTGCGCACCACGGCGTGCGACGCGCGCGACGGCGCGCCGGCCTGCGAGGCCGTCGAGCGCGGGCTCGCGCTCGAGCGCGTGGCGGGCATCACCTTCCCGGCGGAGCCGAGCCACCGCTGGCTCCCGTACCGCGGGGCGACGGCGAGCGCCGCGGTGTTTCGCGTCCGAGGCTTCGCGCGCCCCGAGGGCGACGGGCGCTAGGGGAGCGCGCGCACGTCGACCGCGACGAGGTGCAGCTCCTGCCGGATGCCCTTGAGCGACGCGGTGAACGCGCGCCGCGGCATGTCGGCGAGGGCGAGCGCGACGTCGGGGTGCCGCGCCGTCGACTCGACCAGCACGAGCTCGTGCGCCTCGGCCCGGGCCTGGAGCCTCGCGGCGACGTTCACCGTGGTGCAGAAGAAATCGAGGCGGTCGTTGGCGCGCACCGCGAGGCACGGCCCGAGGTGCACGCCCACCTTGAGCGCGACGCCCTCGTCGCCGAGCTGCGCGCTCGTCGCGCGGGCCATCTCGACGCCGGCGCGCGCGGCGTCGCCGAGGCGCGGAAACGCCGCCATCACGGCGTCGCCCATGGTCTTCACCACCGTGCCGCCGCGCTCGCTCACCACGCGCGTCATCTCGCGAAAGTGCTGCTCGATGAGCGCGAACGCACGCGCGTCACCGACGCGCTCGTAGAGCGCCGTCGAGCCCGTGAGGTCGGTGAAGAGCAGCGCCACCGCGCCCACCGAGAGCTCGACGCCGCGCGCCGGCGCGTCCGTCGCGAAGAGGTCGAGGTAGTCGGGGAACAGCAGCAGCCCCGCGCCCGTGAGCGCGTCGCGCGGCGCCCCCGCGCGCTCGATCTGCAGGGTGACCGGGCGCGCGCGGAGGTTGCGGAGCACGAGCTCGGTGCCCCGCCCCCCGTCGCCGCTCTCGTCGGTCACCACGGGGCGCGCGTCGTCGCACGCGGTCACCGTGACGCGCGCGGGGGCGGGGTCCGCCGCGGGGAGCGGGGTTACATCGGCGCCGCCCATGACGCGCGCGAGGAGGGGCCCGTCGTACGCGCGCAGCGAGGCCCGAAACGTGGCGCCGGGGTCGAGCGTCACCTGCGCCACGACGTGGGGCCTGCGCGACGCCGACGAGGCGCACCACAGCCGCGGCGTGACCGCGCGCACCGCGGGGTTGGGCGCGAACACCGCCTCGACGTGCTCGCTGAAGTCGACGTCGTAGTCGCGGTCGCACGCGTCGCAGCGCACGCGGCGCCCCACCTCGGTGAGCGACGACGCCGTGTCGGCGCCCGTGCGGCACACGGGGCAGAGGATCTTCCAGCGCAGGTCGACGAGGCCCGCGCGCGTGGCGAGCAGAAAGGCCCGCAGCCCCTCGTCGGCGGTCACGCCCCAGCGCCGCGCGAGCGCGAGGGGACGCATCGTCTCGACGTCGTCGTCGGGCGCGGCGCGCACCCACGCGACGAGCGCCGCGAGGGCGGCCTGCGGGGCGCGCCCGTCGCCCGTCGCCGCCGCGGCGCGGCGCGCGAGCTCGGCCTCGTCGGCGGGCGTGACGGCCCCGCGCAGCGCGGCGTCGTCGAGCGAGAGCGCGAGGTCGCGCCCCTGCGCCACGTCGTCGGCGCCGTCGGGAGCGGCCGTGAGCGCGCGGCCGAGCACGTCGAGGTAACGCTCGATGGCGCGGCGAAACACGGGCACGGCAAGGCGACCGCCCACCGCGGCGAGGGGGCTCGCGCTGGCGACGGTGAAGCGCACCACCACGCGGGTCGCGCGCGGCCCCGCGGAGAAGACCTCACAACGGAGCGTGCCGCGGGCGACGGGGCCCTCGAGGTAGCGGCGCGAGCCCTCGACCCACGCGCCCTCGACCCACTGGTACGGCGCCTCGACCCACGCCACCGGGAGCCCGAGCACCTTCGAACCGCCGATGCGCGCGCGCGACCCGTCGGGCTCGTCGCGGAAAACATAGTTCGCAGGCGGGAGGCCGAGCGCGCGATCCCACCGGTTGGAGTCCGCCGCGAGGGCCCAGACCCGCAACGGGCCCCCAGCGAACGTGCGCTCGACGCGAATCACGTGCTCTCGCATACGTCGTGCCCGTTCGGGTACCACACGCCGCGCGCCCTGTCGTCGCACCCTCGGCAGGAAACACCGGGCGCCGCCCTCGCAGGCGTTACACTCGGCGCCCCCGACGATGCGCCCCCGATCGCCCTATCTCCTCTCCGCGCTGCTCCTCGCGTGCAGCGCACGGTACGCCCCCCCGCCGCGCTGCCCGAGCGCCGCCGCGCTCGCCGCCCCCGCGGGCCCCGCGCTCGACGACAGCCCCACGATCCCCGTCGAGGGCGCGCCCACGCTCGGCCCCCGCGGCGCGCCCGTGACCGTGGTGGTCTTCAGCGATTTTCAGTGCCCGTACTGCAACCGCGGCCGCCACATCATGGCAGACCTCGTGGCCGCGCACCCCGCGCAGGTGCGCGTCGTGTGGCGCAACCTCCCGCTGCCGCGCCACGCGCAGGCGCCCGCCGCCGCCGAGGCCGCGCTCGAGGCCTTCGCGCAGGGCGGCGACGCGCTCTTCTGGCGCTACCACGACATCCTCTTCGGCCATCAAGACCGCCTCGCCCGCGCCGACCTCGAGCGCTACGCGGCGCTCGCGGGCCTCGACGTGGCGCGCCTCCGCGCCGCGCTCGACGGCGGAGCGCACCGCGCCGCGGTCGAGGCCGACCGCGCCCTCGCCGAGCGCCTCGGCGTCGACGGCACGCCCGCGTTCTTCGTCAACGGCACCCTCGTGTCGGGCGCGCAGCCGCTCGAGGTGTTCGAACAGCTCACCGCGGCCATCATCGGCCGCGCCGGCGCGGCGCCCCCGGCGAGCTTCTACGCCGACATGGTGCGCGCCCCGCTCCCGGCGCCCGACCGCGGCGGCGCGCGCCCCGCGTGGGGCGACGTGCACGCGCTCCCGGCGCCCGCCGACGCGCCCTCCCTCGGGCCCGCGGGCGCTCCCCTCGTGATGCAGGTGTTCAGCGATTTTCAGTGCCCGCACTGCGCGCGCGTCGAGCCCACCATCGCGGCGCTGCGCGAGCACTTCGGCGACCGGCTGCGCGTCGTGTGGCGCGACTATCCCCTCCCCGGGCACCCCTACGCCATGCCCGCCGCCGAGGCCGCGCGCGAGGTGCGGGCCCAGCGCGGCGACGAGGGCTTCTGGGCCTTCCACGACGCGCTCTTCGCGCATCAGCGCGACGACGAGGGGCTCTCCGCGGCCGCCCTCGAGCGCTACGCCGTAGGCCTCGGCGTCGACGCGGCGCGCCTGCGCGCGGCCCTCGCCGACCACCGCCACGCGCCCGCCATCCGCGCCGACATGGAGGCCATCACGGGCACCGGCGTGCGCTTCGGCACCCCGGCGTTCTTCGTCAACGGGCACTTCATGGCGGGCGCGCGGCCCCTCGCCGAGTTCGTCGCGCGCATGCAGCCGCTGCTCGACGCGGCGCGGTAGCTACGGGCGCACCGAGCACACGCGCGCGCCCAGCGACTCGCCGAGCACCGCGCACGCGGCGCCGTCGAAGGGGCAGTCGGACACCGCGGCGCAGCGCGGCACGCACACCGGGTCGCCGCCGTTGAGGCGGATGCACGCGCCGCTGCCGGGGCACTCCGTCGAGGTGGCCGCGGGCGTGACGCAGCGCGCCGAGCAGAAGCGCACGGTGTTGCCCGACGCCGTGGTGCTCGAGAGGCACAGCGGCGTCTCGCCACGGCAGGGCGCGTCGCGCGAGCAGGTGAGGTAGGGCGCGTCTTCGGCGCAGCCGGCGAGCGTGGCGAGGAGGGCGAGCGTCAAGGCGAAAGCGAGGCGCATGGGGTCGAGCATCCCACAGAGTGCGCGCGCGCGGAAAGTCCGTCTACCGTCGCGGCGGTCCGCGGGTAGAGTCCCGCACTGTGAGGCGTTCTACATGACACATCGACCGAAGCGGCTGGCGATCCTCTGCGCGGGGGGGCCCGCGCCGGGCATCAACAGCGTGATCGCGGCCTCCACCATTCGGGCGCACCTGTCGGGCATCGACGTGGTGGGCATTCACGACGGCTTCCGGTGGATCATGGAGGGCGACATCAAACACGTGTCGCAGCTCACCCTCGAGAGCGTGAGCCGGATTCACTTTCGCGGCGGCTCGCACCTGGGCATCTCGCGGGCGAACCCGACCAAGAACGACAAGCACCTCGACGCGGCGCTCCTTGCGCTCATGCGGCTCAACGTCGACAAGCTGGTGACCATCGGCGGCGACGGGTCGGCGTGGTCGGCGTGGCGCCTCGCCGAGCGCTCGCACGGCCAGCTTCACGTGGCCCACGTGCCCAAGACCATCGACAACGACATCGACCTGCCCCCCGACATCGACACCTTCGGGTACCAGACCGCGCGCCACGTTGGCGTCGACATCGTGAAGAACCTCATGGTCGACGCCAAGACCACGCACCGGTGGTACCTGGTGGTGACGCAGGGCCGCAAGGCGGGGCACCTCGCGCTGGGCATCGGCAAGGCCGCGGGCGCGACGCTCACGCTCATCCCCGAGGAGTTCGGCGACGGGCCGCTGCGCCTCGACACCATCGTCGACACGCTGGTGGGCGCGATGATCAAGCGCCTCTCGAACGACCGCCGCGACGGCCTCGCGGTGCTCGCCGAGGGGCTCATCGAGCGCCTCGCCCCGGAGGAGCTCGCGACGCTCCCCGGCGTCGAGCGCGACCAGCACGGGGGCCTGCGCTACGGCGAGATCAACTTCGCCGACGTGATCAAGAACCGCGTGCTCGAGCGCCTCCGCGCGAGCGGCATCGACGTGACCGTGGTGGCGCGCAACATCGGGTACGAGCTCCGCTGCGCCGACCCCATCCCCTTCGACATGGAGTACACGCGCGACCTCGGGTACTGCGCCTCGCGCTACCTCATCGAGGGCGGCATGAGCGCCATGGTGTCGATGCAGGGCGGGTGCTTCCGCCCGGTGCCCTTCGAAGCGCTCATCGACCGCGCCTCGGGGCGCTCGCGCGTGCGCATGGTCGACACCCAGTCTGACCGCTACCGCATCGCGCGCAGCTACATGATGCGCCTGCGCCGCGAAGACTTCGACGACACGCACCAGCTCGCGCGCCTCGCGGCCATCGCGGGCACCACCGTGGAGGAGTTCACGGAGCGCTACGCGTACCTCGCACGCGACGACGACCGCATGTCGCGCGAGGTGTCGCTGCCGCCGCCCGGCCGCGGGTGAGCGCGTGCGCCTGGCCTCTCCGCTCGCCGCCGTCGCGGCGCTCTCCACCGTGCTCGTAGGCTTCGTGCCGGGCCGCAGGCCGCGGTGCCCCGCGGGCATGGCCATGATCGAGGGAGACTACTGCGTCGACCTCTACGAGGGCTCCCTCGTCGAGGTGCTCTCGCGCACGCGAACGCGCCCGTGGAGCCCCTTCGCCACGCCCACGCCGGGCCTTCGCGTGCGCGCGCAGTCGCGCCGCGGGGTGACGCCGCAGGCGTACATCTCGCAGGTGCAGGCTAGGGCCGCGTGCGCCGCCGCGGGCAAGCGCCTGTGCACCGAGCCCGAGTGGACGCGCGCCTGCAAGGGCCCCGCGCCCTCCGAGTGGCCCTACGGCCCCGCGCAGGTGAGCGGGCGCTGCAACGACAACGGCGTCAACCCGGTGCCGCGCATCTTCGGCGGCGGCAACGTGTTTCACGACCGCGAGATGAACGACCCGCGGCTCAACACCCTGCCGCGCTCGCTCACGCGCACCGGGTCGCACGCGCGCTGCCGCGGGCGCTACGGCGTGTTCGACATGGTGGGCAACCTGCACGAGTGGGTCGACACGGTGCGCGGCAACCGCGGGGTGTTCCGCGGGGGCTTCTACGCCGACGTGATCATCAACGGCCGCGG
>CANMAT010000264.1 GCA_947494865.1 Deltaproteobacteria bacterium | reverse complement strand
GGTCTGCGCCGAGGGCGATCTGGAGGCCGCCGCCGAGCGCAGCGCCGTGCACGGCCGCTACCACGGGCACCGCGAGCTCGGCCCACACGCGCGCAACGCGCTGCGCGAGGTTGGCCCCGCCCGCGTCGCGCTCGCCCAGGAGGCGCATCGCCGCCTCGGCCCCGTGCGCGAGGAAGCTCTGCCAGTCGAGCCCGCTGCAGAAGGCCTTGCCCTCGCCCGAGAGCACCACGGCGCGGACGCCCCGCGCGTGGCGCAGCCCCTCGCCCGCGGCCGCGATGGCTTCGAACATCGCGAGGTCGAGCCCGTTGCGCTTCTCGGGTCGGTTGAGGCGCACGTGCGCGACGTGCTGGTCGATCGTAACGAGGACGCGGTCGCTCATGGCGCGCGAAGGTACCGCACGCGACGCGCGCGCGGCACCCTTCGGTCATCGGAAGAGAGGGGTGAGCCTCAGCGGCAGATCGCGCCGACGCAGCTCTGGCCCGTGGGGCAGGCGTTGCCGCAGCGGGCGCAGTTGTTACGATCGCCGAAGGGATCGACGCAGGTCGCGCCGCAGAGGATGCCCGTCGGCACTCCGGCGATGGAGCAGCGGCACACGCCGCGGAAGCACGTCGACCCCGACGGGCACGCGTTGCCGCACACGCCGCAGTTGGTGGCGCTGCTGAGCACGTCGACGCAAGCGCCGCTGCAGCGCACGCCGCCGACGGTGTCGGTGCCGATGGTGCAGCGGCACACGCCGTCGACGCAGGTGCCGCCGGTGCACGCGACGCCGCAGCCGCCGCAGTTGTTGTTGTCGTTGAGCAGCGCCACGCAGGTGCCCGAGCAGCGCGTCTGCACGCCAGGGCACGGCGCCACGCAGATGCTGTTGTTGCACGTCTGCCCCGCGGGGCAGACGGTGCCGCACGCGCCGCAGTTGGTGGGCGACACGCGCGTGTCGATCTCGCACCCGTCGGCGGCCGAGCGGTTGCAATCAGAGAAGCCCGTCGCGCAGGTGATCGAGCAGGCGCCCGAGGTGCAGCGCGGCGTCGACTGGGGCCCTGCCACGCAGGCGTTGCGGCACGCGCCGCAGTTGAGCGTCTCGGCGTTGAGGTCGGACTCGCAGCCGTTGGTCACGTTGCCGTCGCAGTCGCCGCGCGCGCCCGCGCACATCGACGTGCAGATGCCGCGAATGCACGTGCCCGCGCCGCACGAGCGTCCGCACGCGCCGCAGCTCGTGTTGGTCGTGTCGGTGTTCACCTCGCAGCCGTTGCTCGCCATGCCGTCGCAGTCGGCGAAGCCCGGCGCGCACGCCTCGATGGTGCACGCGCCCGCGGCGCACCCGTGCGTGGCCACGTTGGTGAGCCGGCACGCGCTGCCGCAAGCGCCGCAGTGGAGCGCGCTCGTCGCGGTCGACGTCTCGCAGCCCGTGCTCGGGTCGCTGTCGCAGTCGCCGAAGCCCGCGTTGCAGCTCGCGATGGTGCACGCGCTCATCGCGCACGCCGACGTGGCGTTGCGCAGGGCGCAGGCGCGACCGCAGGTGCCGCAGTTCGTCGAATCGGCGCGGATGTCGGCCTCGCAGCCGTCGCTCGCCATGCCGTTGCAGTCGGCGGTGCCCTCGGCGCACGCGATGCCGCAGCGCCCCATCGCGCAGGTGCCCACGCCGCCGTCGCCCGCGGGGCACACGTTGCCGCACGCGCCGCAGTTGTTCGGGTCGGTCTGCGTGTTCACCTCGCAGCCGTTGGCCGCGTTCATGTCGCAGTTCTCGTAGGGCATGGTGCACATGCCGACGGCGCAGGCGCCCATGGCGCACGCGGGGCGACCGTTGGCCGTGCGGCACGAGGTGCCGCAGGCGCCGCACGCCGCAACGTTGCTCTGCGTGTCGACACAGGCGCCGTCACAGCACGACGAACCCGCGGGGCAGGCGGACGTCGCGCTGCAGCCCGGCGCGCACATCGAGCCGCGACAGAGGTTGCCGGGCGGGCAGTGATCGTTGGTGACGCACTGCACGCAAGCGTGCGTGACGGTGTCGCAGCGGCCCGCCGCGGCCCCGCCGTCGGCCACGCCGCCGTCGCCCGCGCCCGCGCAGCCCTCGTCGCTCGCGCAGCCCGCCTCGCACGCGCCCGTTGCGGTGTTGCAGTACTGGCTCGCGTTGCAGGCCGCGGGCATCGCGGTACAGCTCACGCACATCCCCGACGCCGTGTCGCACAGCGGCCGCCCCGGCGAGCCCGCGCACCCCGCGTTCGACTGACATCCGACGCGCACGTCGATCGACACGTCGACCGCGTCGATGCCCACGTCGGTCGCTCCAGCGTCGACCGGGGTGGGGGAACTCGAACAGCCCACCGCGACGGCGAGCATCGCCAGCGCGCTCGCGCACCGTCTCAGCCTTGAACTCATCACTTCATCAAGCACGTGGTACCTCCTGCTCTCAGGGGTCGAGGGATGCGCCGTCGCTTCGACCGCGACGGAATCTTCGGCGAAGATACACCCGCCCGCGCCGCGGGGTCATCGCCTCAGCGCGGGCTGGTTGCAGTTCTGTGTGGTCTCGTGGGGGCGGCCACGCGGGACGCGCGCGACGTGGGGAGGGAGGTCAGTGACGGCGGCGGCGGCGGACGCGGGCCGGGGGGTCGGGCGGCGGCGGGGCCACCATCGTCTGCACGTCGCGGGGCTGCGGCGGATCGATGATCACGAACTCGACGCGGCGATTGCGCGCGCGGCCGGCGCCCGTGGCGTTGGGGGCGATGGGACGCGACGGGCCGTACCCGTGGGCCTCGAGCCGCGAGGCGTCGATGCCGTGCGCCGTGAGCCAGCGGACCACGGCCGCGGCGCGGCGCTGCGACAGGTCGAGGTTGTGCTCCTCGCTGGAGCGGTTGTCGGTGTGCCCGTCGACCGACACCCGACGGATGTGGCTCGCGGCCGCGAGCACGTCGGCGACGGCTTGCAGAATGTGAAAGCTGCGCGGCTTGATGGTGTCGCGGTCGGTGTCGAAGAACACCTGCTCGAGGATGAGAATCTGCCCGCCGATCATCTGCACGTCGGTGCTCGGGCAGCCGTTGCGGGCGGGGTCGTTGGAGGGCACGCCGGGCACGCCGGGGCAAGCGTCGGGCGGCTCGGGCACCTGGTCGTGATCGGCGTCGGGCAGCGCGCACCCGAGCCGCGCGGGGTCGGGGAAGGGCATGCGCGGAACGTCGGGGCACTGATCTTCGTGGTCCATCACGCCGTCGGCGTCGCGGTCACCGGCGGGGCACCCGCGGCGGGCCGGGTCGGGCGTCGCCCCCTGCGCGACGTCGGGGCACACGTCGTCGGGGTCGATCACGCCGTCGCCGTCGCGATCGCGGAGGGGGCATCCGCGGCGGGCCGGGTCGGGCGTCGCGCCCATGGGCTCGCTCACGCACTGGTCTTCGTGGTCGAAGACGCCGTCGCCGTCGGTGTCCGTCGCGGGACACCCGCGCCGCGCCGCGTCGGGGGTGGGGCCCTGCGGCGTGGTGGGACACACGTCGTCGGGGGCGAAGACGCCGTCGCCATCGGTGTCGACGGGCCCCGCAGCCTCGCGCGACACGGGCGCGTACGCGAGGTTGACGAGCGCGCGCACGTCGGGGATGCCAGGCCCCGTGCCGATGCCAGGCCCCGCGGCAACACCGACGCGGAACGCATCGGCGATGAGGTAGCTGGCGCCGAGGTACACCTCGCCGCCCCACTGGTTCTTCGCGAAGAGGGCGCTGCCGCCGCCCTGCGCGGCCGTGAGATCGCGGATGGGGCTGACCACGTAGGCCTCGGGGCCGATCATGGCGCGGTTGTGGGCGAACACGAAGCCGAGGCCCGCGGTGAGCCGCAGCTCGTTGCCGAACGCGAGATTGGCGATATCGTTCACGCTGCGCACGACGAAGGCGCCCGTGAACGACCAGCGGACGGGGCCGCCGCGGCCCGCGAGGGTGAGTCGGGGCTCGATGCGAATGGCCTCGTCGCCCGTGTTGCTGGTGCGCGAACCGATGGGCGCCCAGAGGTTGGCGCCGATGTGCAGCGAGAAGGCGTCGCGGTCGGCGTGGCCGAAGATGCGCACGCGCAGGCCCGCGCGGAGGTCGCCCACCGCGGGGCCGTCCGCCGGGCCGATCACCGGGACGCCCAGCGCCGCCGCGTTGCCGCTCGTGGTGCCGTTCTGCAGGAGCGACACGGGCAGCGAGACATGCACGCCCACGCGGTCGAGGAACGACACCTGCGCGCCCACGTGGAGCACGAACATCCCCGTGATGTTTTCGCGCACCTCGGTCGGCGTCGTCGACTGCGGATTGGCGAACACGTCGAGCCGCAGCGGGTTGTTGGCGTAGTCGCCGTAGAGGCCCACAGAGAAGAGCCGCGTCGACGAGTACCAGGGGTGCTCGGCGAGAAAGAACGCGTCGCCCATGGGGGCGGGCTCGTATCGGTTCAGCGCCCACCCCGTTTGTGTTGTGGTCTGCGCCTGCGCCCGCGACGTGATCGTCGCAGCGCCCAGCAACGCCATGCAGACCGCGACACGCCGAACATCCTGCCTGAGCCTCACGAGTGCCTCCACGCCATCAGTCGCCCCTCTTCGATCGGGGCGAACTATCTTGAAATGAAGGGTATTGAACTCACAGCACGCGCATCAAGCCCAATCTGCACGACACACTGAATTCGTACGCCGTGACTGCACGCGCGACACCCCGTCGGCGCGGGTAGGAGCCGCCGTCGGCGGCGAAGGCGACGCGGAGAGAGGGAGCGTGTGGGAGGGAGCGGAGGGGAGAGGGCCCTCGCAGGGGGTTCCGCGTTCTGCGGAGCTCTCTGCGAGGGCGTTGGGTACGTTCGCCTAGCGGCGACGACGGCGCGCGGCGACGAGCGCGAGGGCCGCCACCGCGAGGCCGAGCGCGGAGCCGCTCGCGCGGTTGCCCGGCGCGCTGCACCCGCAGCCCGAGCCCTGGTACCCGATGATCACGGCGGGGCCCGCGTCCATCGTGGGGACGTCGGGCGTGCCCGCGTCAGGGATCTCGCGGCAGGTGCCGCGCACGCCGTCGCACGCGCACGAAGCGCCCGCGTCCCCGGGGGGGATGCCCGCCGGCAGCGGCGAGCAGGTGCCCGCGCGGCCCGGGAGCACGCAGCTCTCGCACGCCCCTTGGCACGCGGTGTTGCAGCACACGCCGCCTGCGCAGACGGCGCCCATGCTGCACTGGTCGTTGCGCGTGCAGGGGGTGCCGAGGTTGCCCGTCGGCACGCAGCGCCCCATCTCGCAGCGGTAGCCCGTGACGCAGTCGCTCGCGGCCGTGCACGAAGCGCGGCACATGGCGCCCTCGCAGGTGTACGGCGCGCAGGGCGCGGTCGTGGGGGAGCCGCAGCCGCCGGCGCCGTCGCAGGTGCCGCGGTTGGTGGCCTGACCCTCGGCGCACGAGGCCGCGCGGCACTCTACCGACGAGCCAGGGTACGCGCAGTTGGTCCGCGAGCTGCCGTCGCAGGTGCCCGCGCAGGAGCCCGCGCCGGCGCACCCGGGACGGGTGCCGCGGGGAGCGCCCATGGTAGGCGAGCAGGTGCCCACCGAGCCCGAGTTGTCGCAGGCCTCGCACTGGCCGTCGCAGGCCGTGTTGCAGCACACGCCGTCGACGCAGTTGCCCGACGCGCACTCGGCGGTCATCGTGCACGCGCCGCCGTTGGGCTGGCGCGGCACGCACATGCCTTCGCGGCAGTAGTTGCCCGCGGCGCACTCAACATCGGTGTCGCAGCTCGTGCGGCACGCGGTGGGCCCGCAGGCGTAGCGACCGCAGTCGCGCATGCGCGGGGTCGCGCAGGTGCCGAGGCCGTCGCAGGTGGCCACGGTGGTCTCGGTGCCCGCGGTGCACGAGGGCATGCCGCACATGGCCTGGTCGTTGGGGAAGGTGCACGTCGCGCGGTTCGAGCCGTCGCAGGTGCCGGCGCAAACGCCGCTGCCGCCGCAGGCGCGACGGGCCGCGTGGGGCGCGCCCGAGACCGGGGAGCACACGCCGAGCGAGCCCGGCACGTCGCACGCTTCGCACTGCCCGCCGCAGGCGGTGTTGCAG
>CANMAT010000263.1 GCA_947494865.1 Deltaproteobacteria bacterium | reverse complement strand
GCGGTGCACCTTCGCGAAGCGCACGAAGTGGGCGCGCGTGGCGTCGTCGCGATCCCACGACCAGTTTTGCTCGCGGCGCAGCCCCTCGTGGGTGCGAAAAATGGGGGTGAAGGCCGCGAGCTCGACCCAGCGCTGAAACAGTTCCTTTGTGCTCGGGCCGCCCGAGAAGCCCGCCACGTCGTGCGTCACGTACCCGACGCCCGCGAGGCCCAGCGACACCATCGCCGGGATCACCGTGGGGAGCCCGTCGTGCTCGCCCCAGTTGGCCTCTTGATCGCCGCACCACACCACCTGCGACACCGTGGACGTGCGCAGCCAGCCCGAGCGCGAGAACATCACCCAGTCGCCGTCGGGCCGGGCCGCTTCGAACACCTCGCGCGCCGCGCGCTGCCAGCGCGTGGGGTAACCGTTGTGGGCGAGGCGCGGGTCGCTCCCGTCGGCGAGCAACGCGTCGTGCGGGAGCCACTCGCCGAAGTCGTGCATCCACCCGTCGATGCCGAGCCCCAGCGCGGTGCGCGCGTAGCCCTGAAACCACGTCACAGCGCGGGGGTTGGTGAGGTCTACAACGCCGCCGAGGAGCACCGAGATGGGGAAGGTGTACGGCTCGCCCGCGGCCGTGCGCGCGATGTACCCCTCGCGCACGGCGGGCTCGTAGAGATCCTGCTCGGGCACAAGAAACGGGTTGAAGTACCCGAAGAAGCGCACCCCCTGCCCGTGCAGCTCGCGAATGAGCCCGCCGAGGTCGGGGTACAGCGCCTCGTCGACGGACCAGCGGTACCGCACGCCGAACTGCCCCGGCGCGAACTCCCGGCGACCGAGCCAGTCCTGGCTCCAGATGGCCGCGAGGGGGAGGTCGGCCGCGCGGGCCCGGGCGACGGCCGCGCGCACGTTCGCGGGGCCGCCCTGCACGGCGAGCCACACCCCGTCGACGGACCACCGCGGCGGCGCCGACGTGCGCCCCTGGAGCGCCGTCCAGTCGCGCATCACGTCGGCCACCGTGGGGCCGGTGTACACGCGCAGGTGGATGCGCCGCGGGTCTTCGGCGGCGAGCACGTACTCGTCGGGGCGCGTGCTGCACAGGTCGGCCTCGACGCGCGCCTCCGTGTCGACGGCCACGCCGAAGCCCCGCGGGTCGAGGAAGAAGGGCACCGGAAAGTACGTGGTGGTGTCGTCGCCCGAGAAGGCCGTACGGCCGTCGGGGTCGCGGCCGATGCCCTGCTCGCTCACCCACAGCGGGAGCTTGCGCCCGCGGTGATCGACGGCATCAAACTGCTCGCCGAAGCCCAGAAAGTGCGCGTCGGCGGCGCAGTCGAGGTGCACCGCGAGGGACTTGTACGGCGCCGCGGCGGCGACGGTGCCCTCGATCTCGACCTCGCCCGGCGAGGCCCGGCGGAGGCGCAGCGTGGCGGTGGTGGCGCCCTCGCGCGCGGCGAGCACCACGGCGTCGCCGTCGCGTCGGAGCGTCGCGTTCGCGCGCGGTCGCAGCGCCGTGGGCGGGTCGCGCAGGAAGGTCCACACGCCGAAGGCCATGCGCACGTCTTCTTCGTAGTTGCGCGCGGCGAGGGCGCCCTGGCGCGCCGTGAGGATCGTGCGGCCGCCGACGGTGAGGGCGAAGCCGCCGTCGCTCCAGGCGCGCACGGTCATGTCGCCGACCGTAACGGGGGTGAGCTCGACGCGGCCTACGGGCGCCTCGCCGCAGCTCGTCGCGAGGAGGCACAGCGCAACCAGTCTGCCAGTGGTTCTCATGGGCTGCGCTCTCTATCGCAGCGGGGCTAGGCCCGCGTCAACGCCGCCAGCAGGTCGCTCGCCACGCGCTGCGCGGCGCGCTCGTCGTCGGGGTAGTCGAGCTCGCGGTAGAGCTGCGTGAGCTTCGACACCTTGCTCAAACCCAGGTCGGGGCTTCGCACGATGACCACGTGCGACAAGAAGAACAAGCTGTACCCCCGGTGCACGCAGTCGAGGCTGGCGGCCGTGAGGCGCCACGCCGTCGCGGTGTACTCGAAGTACGGGCGCACCATGGCGGTCACGTCGTCGCGGTGCCTTCGCAGCGCCGCGTAGAGGTCGCGCGTGGTGCCGAGCCCCGAGAGCCGGAGCATGCGCACCAGGTACTCGGGGAAGAACACCTCGCCCGAGAGCCTCCGGCCCAGAATGCCTGCGATGGCCTCGTCGAGCGCGTTCACCTCGCCGCCGTGCGAGACCGCGTGCAGCGACACCGCGTCGAGCGGAAACGACCGATCGGCGTCGAGCGCCCCGTCGGCCACCGCGCGCTGGTAGCTCTCGAGCTCGCGGCGAATGGAGACGAACTCCTCGTCGGCGATCTCGAGCAGGCTGGCCACGCGCGAGAAGCGCCTGCGGATGCGCTCGGGCACCGCGTCGTGGGACTTGTACCCGAGGTCGTGCTCCACCTCGGCCCACGCGTGCTGCACCACGGTGCGCACCTGGATCTCGAAGCGCGCCGCGGGCGGCAGCGGCGCGATGGCCGCGTCGCCCGGCAGCGCGCACACGTAGTGGAGCGAGCGGTACCCGAAGCGGCCGTGGTCTTTGAAGCGCAGCTTGTCGATCGAGTCGTTGTAGTCGACCGCGAAGGCCTCCTCGATGGCGCGGGCCACCTCATCGATCGCGTCTTCGAAGTAGGTGGTGATGCGCAGCCCCACGAGGTCGGTGACGCTCCACAGCGCCTCGTAGCTGCGATCGGGGCGCGAGAGCTTGTGGCGCAGGCTCTCGAGCGACTTCACCCGCCCCGACACGAGGTGCACCATGATGCCCCGCGCCGCGAGCAGCGCCTCGATGCGCGCGCGCAGCGCCTCGCCGTGGGCGCACAGCGCGTCGTGCGCGGAGAGAAACTCCTCGAGGATCTGTTCTTTGTGCATCGCGGCTGTGCGCGCGACTCTAGCGCGGAGCGCGCGCGCCCTTCACGCCCGCAGTGCGGCGATGCGCGCGGTGACGCGGCGGTGTCACGGGCGCGGCGGGCGTCGGCGTCACAGCGCGCGCGACCACGGGCGCGGGGCGCGCGACGGACGCGTCGCGCGCGGCGGCGGGCGGCGCCGGGCGAGGCCGCGCGGGCGCGGGGAGCGGGGCGCGCACGGCGGCGGTGACGGGCGCGGGCTCGCGGGGGGTGAGCGCCGCCGCGGTGAGCCCGAGGGCGCCAAGCGCGAGCACCGCGGCGACGGGCCGGAGGGCGCGGCGGGGCCTCGGCGGAAGCGCCGCGGGCAGTGACGCAGGGCGGAGCGTCTCGCCGCCCGGAAAGGCCATCGGCGGCCCCAGCGAGGCGCGGGAGACCATGGTGGTGGGGGCGTCGTCGAGCTCGCGCGGGTGGTCTTCCGCGGGGGCGATGCCGACGCTGGCGAGGAGCTCGTGCTGCCACACGGCGCGCACGTGGTCGGAGCAGTGCGGGAGCAGCGCGACGCCCAGTTCGCGCACCGACGCGAAGCGCTGCGCGGGGTCGCGCGCGAGGGCGCGCAGCACCACGGCGTCGAGGTCGGGCGGAACGTCGGCGCGCAGCGCGCGAGGGGGCGTGATGGGGTCGTCGGCGATCTTGAAGAGCACCTGGTAGAGCGTGTCGCCGTCGAAGAGCTTTCGGCCGACGAGGCACTCCCACAGAATGCTCCCGAGCGTGAACTGGTCGCTGCGGGCGTCGAGGGCGCGCGACTGCTCGGCCTGCTCGGGCGACATGTACGACGGGCTGCCCACCATGGAGTGGGCGCGCGTCATGTCGCCGCCCACGATGCCCGAGAGGTCTTTGATCACGCCGAAATCGAGGAGCTTCGGCTCGACCACGCCGGGCCGCTTCGCAACGAGAAAGATGTTGCCTGGCTTGAGGTCGCGGTGCACCACGCCCTGGTCGTGCACGGCCCCGAGCGCCGACGCGATCGGCACGAAGAGGTCGGCCACGGCGCGCACCGGGAGGGCGCCCTCGCGCTCGAGGCGCGCGAGGAGCGTCTCGCCCTCGAGGTACTCCATCGCCATGAAGTAGTGCCCGTCGTGCTCGCCGACGTCGAACACCTGCATCACGTTGGGGTGCTCGATGGCGCCCGCGATCATGGCCTCGCGCTCGAAGCGCCGCAGGTCGTCGCCGCGGTGCCCGAGCGCGCGGTGCAGCACCTTGAGCGCCATGCGCTTGGCCACCGACGTCTTGATCACCTCATAGACGGCCCCCGCCGCGCCCTGACCGAGCAGCCGCACGATGCGGTAGTCGCCGAGCTGCGCGCCCGGCGCGAAGGCCGCCTCGAAGTTCATGGAGAACAGATTCGCACCGGGGCGTCGCGCGCGTCAACGAACGCGTCGCGAGGGGGGCGCTCAGAAGGGATCGCGGCGCACGGCGGCGGCCACCTCGGCGAGGTAGCTCCGCCCGTCTTCGAGGGCGGTGTACCCGAGCGCGGCGCGCGAGGTGAGCCCGAACGAGTAGGGCCGCGCCACCGTGCCGCGGATCCGCTCGGTGCGAAGCACCAACACCTGCCGACCGTTCACGGTGGTGAGCTGATACGCGGGCTCTTCGGGGGGCGCGGCGGCGGGCGCCGACGGGGCCACGGGGGCGGGAGCAGGCTGCGCGAAGCACGCGGCCGAGGCCGTGGTGAGCGCGCTGGCGACCAGGATCGATGCGAGGATCTTCATGCGCGCATACGACGTGCGCGCGGGGGCGGCGGGTCTACCGCGCGGCGATCCAGCGCACCGTGACGGGCGCCGTGGCCGAGAGCCGCAGCGCGATGCCCGTGAAGCGCGCCGGGAGCTCGACGGAGACCTCGCGTTCGCCCGCGGGCACCTCGACCTCGACGCCGGGGAGCACGGTGATGCGCGCGGTCGCCGCGGCGCTCACCGAGAGGTAGAGCCGACGGTAGCCCGCGGCGCGGTCGCCGCGCTCGCCGCCGCGGAGGGCGTACGAAGCGGGTCGCGGGCCCACCACGCGCACGAGCGTCGAGCCCGCGAGGCGGCGCCCGGGCTCGCCGAGGGGCGCGAGCAGGGCCGCGACGTCGGGCAGCGGGTCGACCGCGACGAGGCCCTCGCGCACGCGGGCCGCGAGGTCGGGGGCGCCCAGCGCTTGCAGGGCCCCGAGGATGGCGCGCACCGAGAGGGGGTAGCGCTGCGTGGCGAGCGCGGCGCGCAGCGGGTCGAGGGCGCGCGCGTCGCCGAGCGCGGCGAGGGCCTCGGCGGCGCGGGGCGCGAGGCGCACGTCGTCGAGCAGCGTGACCCACGCGGGCAGCGCGGCGGGGTCGTTGAGGGCGCGCAGCGCGTCGACGGCCTCGTCGCGGCGCGCGTCGGAGCCGCCCGTGTGGTTGATCCACGCGGAGAGCACGGGCACGGCGCCGTGGTCGCCGAGGCGCGAGAGGCCCACGGCGGCGCGCAGGGCCTCGTCGCGCGTGGGCGTGCGCGCGTCGGTGGCGAGGGCGGCGCGGGAGACGTCGCGCCCGCGCGGGTCGGAGAGCAGCGCGAGGGAGACGCCGGCCTCGCGGCGCAGCGCGCTGTCGGGGGCCGCGAGCTCGCGCGCGAGGGCGTCGGTGATGATCGCCTCGCGCGACCCGAGGTCGCCGAGCGCGTGCGCCGCGCGGCGACGCACCGCGTAGCCCCCGGCGCCGAGGAGCCTGGCCACGTCGCGGGTCACCGACGCGTCGCCCTGAATGGCCCGGTTGAGCACGTCGGGGAGCGCGTCGTCGACGGGTGCCGCCTCGCCGTCGACGGGCTGCGCCTCGACGCGCGCGTGGCTCGCCTCCCACGCCTCGATCTCGCCGCGGAGCGCGCGCGCCCGCGGGGCGCGGCGGTCGGCGAGGTTGCGCGCCTCGCGCGGGTCGGCGGCGAGGTCGAAGAGCTCGAGGGTTCCGTCGGAGAGGTCGGCGACGAGCTTGTCGCGCGCGGTGGTCACCATGCGCAGCGAGCCGGTGGCCGCGAAGGCGCGCGTGCTCGCGCCGGACCGGAGCACGAGGGCCCCGAGGTTGTTTCCGCGGAGCCGCGGAGGCCGCGGGAGACCCACACCGCCGAGGATGGTGGGCGCGAGGTCGACGAGGCTCACGGGCTCGTCGACGACGGCGTGGGGGAGGCCCGGCGCGTC
>CANMAT010000262.1 GCA_947494865.1 Deltaproteobacteria bacterium | reverse complement strand
GACGAGCCGCGGTGGATCACGGTCACCCGCGGCGCCGGGGGCGCGGCCCAGGTGCGGCTCGACCTCGACTCGATGTCGGGCGTGTCGCTCGGCCTCGAAGGCAACGCCCGATGGACGACGCCCCTCCGGCAGACGACGGCCGGCGTGTGGACGCGCGGGTTCACCGGCGCGGGCGAGGTGACGGTGCACGCCGCGACGGCCGGGTCGCACGCCGACGCCCTGCGGCGCGTGCAGCTCCCGTAGGCGCGCCGAGGCGTCAGCGCGCGCGCGCGCCGAACAGCACGAGGCGGTTGTGGTTCACCGACACGGGGAGCCCGGACCAGTCGCCGAGGGCCTCGCGCACGGTGAGCCCGCACTCGCGCAGGAGGCGCTCGATCTCGCTGCAGGTGTAGAGCCGCGTCGAGAGGGGCGCCTCGCGGGTGCGCCCGTCGCGCACGATCACGCGGCGGTCGACGAGGCGGCCCGTGCGCGAGTCGAAGGCGTGGCGGTCGATCATGAGGTTGCCGTCGCGCTCGAGCACGGTGGTGGGCAAGAGGTTGCGCGCCATCCAGTCGCGGTTGCGCAGGTCGAGGCAGAACCCGCCGCCGACGCGCAGCGCGCGGGCCATGTTCGCGAGCACGGCGACGTTCTCGTCGTCGCGGTGCGCGCCGAAGGCGTCGAAGAGGCACACGGCGGCGTCGAAGGCGCCGTCGTACGAGAGGGCGCGCAGGTCGGCGCGTTCGAAGCGCACCGACACCCCCGCGGCGCGCGCGTCGGCGGCGCCGCGGTCGAGGAAGGGCTGCATCTGGTCGACGGCGGTCACGTCGAAGCCGCGGCGCGCGAGCTCGATCGCGTGGCGACCGTGGCCGCACCCGAGGTCGATCACGCGCGCCGGGGGCCGCAGTGCGAGGGCGCTCAGCACGCGGTCGACCTGCGCCGGCGTGCGCTCGGCGCGCAGCGTCTCGTCGTAGAAGTAGAGGTAGTCGTCGAGCGCGTAGACGGCCTCGGCGTCGAACACGTAGGGGTCCATCGGGCGGGTGTTGTAGTCTGAAGCGGCGCCCCTGCGAAGGCGCACACAGCGTCGGCGGCGAGGCGGCCACCACGAGGGGCGGCGGCGTGTTCGAGGGCGCGAGGGGCGGCGGGCGCGCCGAGGCGCTGGCGCTCGACGGCGCGTCGTCGTTGGCGGGGCGCTACTGCGCGACCACGAAGCGATAGCGGTGGCCGCCCATGGGCACGTCGAGGGTGCCGTCGTCGTTGAGCGTGGCGGCGCGCATGGCCCCGGTGCCGTCTTCGCGGAGCGCGATCGTGCTCGCGTCGCGCGCGTAGCGACCGGTGATGGTGAGGGCGCCCGCGCGGTCGAGGTCGGCGCCGGTGTCGCGGTGGTTGATCGTGAAGGTCCACGCGCCGTCGACGTCGAAGAACATCGAGCCGCCGAGGATCTGCCGCGACACGCCGGGCTGCGCCTCGATCGACGTGGGCGGGCGCCAGGCGTCGACGTGCGAGAGCGTCCACTGCTGGGTCACCGGCGCGACCGAGATGGCCGCCGAGCCGTCGCCGGGGAGGTCGGCGCACCCCGCCGTCGCGAACGTCGCCAGGGCCGCCACGAGAACCATCGTACGAAGTGAAACGCGCATCGCCGTAACCTGCTTTCTGTAAGGGTTAACGGCAGGTGCTCTCTCGACCTTGAGAGACTGCGAAGAAGATTTTTGGGGGGCGCCGGTCGGCGCCGTGGGAGCGCCTCGCGGGGCGCGACGCGCAGCTACCGTCGCATGTGGGCGGGGAGCTTCGAGATGGCGTAGCCGCGCGCCGCGGCGAGGGCGAGCATGTGCAGGGCCGTGAGGCACACCGCCCACGTGAGGTAGTAGGTGGTGGCGAACTCCTGGTGGTGCCCGCGGAGCATGGGCACGGCGCCGGCGAAGCGGTGCCAGCCCGCGAAGAGCAGGTAGCCGAAGGCGCCCGTGAGGAGCATGTACGCGGCGCCGAGGGAGCGCTGCGGGCCGTCGGGGCGCTCGAGGTAGAAGAGCATCGGGGCGCAGAGCACGAGCAGGTAGTAGTAGTCGGGCGACGCGAGGAAGAAGAGGTACACGAAGCCGAAGGTGAGGGCCTCGTGGTCGCGCAGGTAGCGCGCGAAGTAGAGGGCGGGCACCACGACGGCGAGGCGCACGCCGCCGAGGAGGGCGCCGCGGAGCGCCTGCACCTCGGGCTCCTCGTGGAGCATGCGCGCGGCGGGGAACGCGTGCGGCACGCCGTCGACGAAGTTCACGTCGACGAGGGCGCGGAAGCCCACGTTCCAGTCGGAGGTCTCGCGCGCGTGGAGGGCGATCTTGGCGTACCACTCGCGGAGCATGTGGGCGCCGCCGTAGCGCGCCATCGAGAGGAGCACCGCCGCGCACATCACCGCCGCGAGGGCCGCGAAGAAGCGCGCGAGGTCGCGGTCGACCCTGCGGTCGGTGACGAGGCGCGACGCGAAGAGCACCGCGGGCCCCGCCGCGAACACCAGCGGGAACGCGCGCGCGACGGCGGCCCACCCGAGCAGCGCGCCCGCGAGGGCGTAGCGCTTGCGGCGCATGCAGCACGCGGCGGCCACGGTGCACACGGCGAAGTCGGTGCGAAGAATGCTGCCCTTGAGGTGCCCCCACGAGAGCAGGTAGTGCGTGCCCACCAGCACCGCCACGAGGGCCGCCGCGTCGCGCCCGTAGGCCCAGCGCACGCACGCCAGCATCGCGAGGAGGAGCAGCGGGTCGAGCGCCACGAGGGCCGCGCGCTCCGCGTCGCTGCGGAACGACAGCGCGTTGGTGGCGAGGCCCACCGCGGCCGTCCACGGGGGCGTGCCGTTGTAGCCCCGGTCGACGAGGATGATGCTCCACCGCTCGACGGTGAGCTGGTGCTTGAACCATTTCACGTCGGCGACGAAGGTGGCCCAGCGCTTGGGGCTGAAGCGCGCGCGCACGGCCGGGGCCCGCGCGAGCACGCGCTCGACGGGCACGAGGTCGTAGGTGTCGAGGTCGCGCACCTCGGTGCCCCGGTAGCGCAGCCCCGTCTCGGCGTCGGCCACGAGGGTGGCCGCGTAGAGGCCGCGGTAGCCGAGCTCGGGCAGGTAGCGGGTGTTGAGGTAGTAGTGAAAGGTGTCCCACTCGTTGACGTAGGTGCCGTAGCGGGCGCGGCCGTAGTCGGCGTAGTTGGCCGCCGCGACGAGGGCCGCGACGACGAGCGCCAGCGAGGTGCGACGTTCGAAGCGCACGCGCGACTGCGCAGGGTAAGGGCCGGCCACCTTGATGCGCCGCACGAGCCAGCGCGCCGCGAGCAGCGCCGACGCGAGGAGGGGCACGAGCCACGAGGTGACCCAGCCGTGGTACGACGCCGTCGAGCCGGGGAGGTCCATCGGGCTACGAGAGCCCGAGGGAGCGGAGCTCTTGCACCGCGAGCGAGTGGCCGAGGGCGGCGGCGTGGCGCAGGTCGTCGACGGCGCCGTGGGGGTCGCCCACGGCCCGGCGCGCGCGGCACCGTTCGAACCAGCACGCGCCGTCGCCGGGCGAGCGCGACACGCCCTCGTCGAGGTCGGTGAGGGCCCCCGCGCCGTCGCCGCGCTCGAGCCGAATGGCCGCGCGCGCGCGCAGCGCCTCGAGGGAGCCGGGCTCGCGCTCGATGGCGCACGTGAGGTCGGCCTCGGCCGCGGCGAGGTCGCCGAGGGCGGCGTGCGTGAGGGCCCGCGCCACCCACGCGTCGGCCCGCGCGGGGTCGAGCTCGATCACCCGTCGCCGGTCGGCGAGGGCCACCTCGTAGCGCCCGAGGAGGTGCGCCACGCGGCCGTGCTCGCGCACGAAGGCCACCGCGCCGGGGTTGAGCGCGATGGCGCGGTCGAGCGCCTCGAGGGCGGGCGCGAGCTCCATGCGACGGGCGCGCAGCACGCCGAGGAGGTACTGCGCCTGCGGGGCCTCGCGGGCGAGGGCGACGGCGCGCAGGGCGTCGTCGAGGGCGGCGCCGCGGCGCTGCTGCTGCTCGTGCGTCCACGCGCGGGCCACGTAGGCGGCCGCGGTGCGGGCGGGGATGTCATGCTCGCGGCAGGCGCGCGCGAGGAGCTCCTCGCCGATGCGAATGCGCGCCTCGACCTCGCCGCGGCGCTCGCCCTCGTTGAGCGCGAGCACCAGCATGCGCACGCGCGACGCGCCTTCGTCGGGCGTAGGGGCCGCGCTCGCGCCGGGGGCCGCGGGCTCGTACGTGGGCCGCTGCGCGTCGTGGGCGGGCACCAGCACGGCGCGCAGCGCCTCGATGGCCGCGGGGCCGTCGTGGAAGCGCCGCGCGGGCGCCCGGTCGACGCAGCGGGCGAACCAGTCGTCGAAGCCCGGAGGCGGCATGGCCGCGCGCTCGAGGGCCGCCGCGCGCTTGCTGGCGGGCTCGAGCACCGAGCCGTCGATCTCGGCGAGAATGGCCGGAAACTGGTCGAACCAGCACCAGTACGAGCCGCCCGTGAGCACATAGAACGCGATGAGCCCGAGGGCCCACACGTCGGTCGCCAGGGTGACGTGCCCGTTGGGTTGCATCTGCTCGGGCGCGAGCCACCCCGGCGAGCCCGCGGGGATGGTGAGCTCGATGGAGGTCTTCAGGGCAGGGAGCACGTGCGCGATGCCGAAATCGAGCACCTTTACGGTGCGGCGCGTGTCGGCGCGGCGGCTCTCGGCGATGTGAATGTTCTCGGGCTTGAGGTCGCAGTGAACGACCCCCGCGCGGTGCGCGGCCCCGACGGCGTGCGCCACCTGGTCGAAGAGCTCGAGCGCCTCGGAGACCGACATCGGACCCGCGCGCGTGATGCGCTCCTCGAGGGTCTCTCCGCGGAGAAACTCCATCACGTACCAGGGCACGCCGCCGGGCATGAGCACGCCCGCGTCGATCACCTGCACCACGTGCTCGCTCTCGATGCGCGACCCGATGCGCGCCTCGTCGATGAAGCGCTGGCGCATCTGGTCGTCGTCGGCGAGCCAGCGGTGCAGCACCTTGAGGGCCCGCGCCTGCCCCGTGTTGCGCTGCTGAACCTCGTACACCGCGCCCATGCCGCCCTCGGCGATCACGCGGGTCACGGTGTAATCGTCAGCGAAGAGGGTGCCCGGCTCGAGCGCGTCGCGTGGGTCCCTCACCTCCGCGTCCGTCATAGGCGACCGTGTGTATCACACCCTCCGAGGCTCCAACGAGGGGGTTGCGCCCCCCGCGCGCTCGCCCCGAGCATCGCGTAGAGTGCGCGCCGCACCGCCGCCCGACATGGACCCAACCCGCGCATCGACTGCAGGACCGCTCCCCCCCCCCGGCCACCGGGTCGCGGGGCGCTTCGAGGTGGTGGCGCTCGCGGGCGCCGGGGGCGTCGGCAGCGTGTACCGGGCGCACGACCTCGCCACGGGGGCCACGGTGGCGCTCAAGCTCCTGCACCGCGACAGCGAGGGCGAGGCCCGCTTCGCGCGCGAGGCCGCCGTGCTCGCGTCGCTCCTGCACGGCGGCATCGTGCGCTACCTCGACTACGGCATGGCCGAGGGCAACGCGCCCTACCTGGTGATGGAGTGGCTCGTCGGCGAAGACCTCGACGCGCGCCTGCGCCGCGGCCCGCTCGACGTGGGCGAGGCGCTCCTGCTCGCGCGCGCCGTGGCCGACGCCCTCGCCGCCGCGCACCGCCAGGGCATCGTGCACCGCGACCTCAAGCCCGCGAACCTCTTTCTCGTCGAGGGCCGCTTCGACGCTGTAAAGATTGTAGATTTCGGCCTCGCGCTGCCCGCCTCCGACGACGAGCTCACCGAGCCGGGCACGCTCATCGGCACGCCCGCGTACATGGCCCCCGAGCAGGTGCGGGGCGAGCGCGTCGACGCCCGCGCCGACCTCTACGCCCTGGGCGCGGTGCTCTTCCGCGCGCTCGCGGGCAGGGCTCCCTTCAAGGGCGACAACCACCTCGCGGTGCTCGCCAAGGTGCTCGTCGAGGAGGCGCCCGACCTCGCCGAGCTGTGCCCCGCGCTGCCGCCCGAGCTCTGCGCCCTCGTCGCGAGGATGCTCTCCAAAGAGGCCTCGCGCAGGCCCGCGAGCTGCGCCGAG
>CANMAT010000261.1 GCA_947494865.1 Deltaproteobacteria bacterium | reverse complement strand
GCATCGCGCGGCCCGCGTTCGACGGCTCCGTGCGCACCACGCTCATGGTCGGCTCGCCCGCGTACATGGCGCCCGAGCAGATCCAGGCGCAGAAGAACACCGAGCTCACCCCCGCGGCCGACCTCTACGCCCTCGGATGCGTCGCGTACGAGCTCCTCACGCTGCGGCCGCCCTTCAACTCCACCGAGGTCTACGAGGTCCTCCACGACCAGGTGTCCACCGCGCCGGATCCCCTCTCGCGTCACCGCCCCGAGCTCGCGCGCCTCGACCCGCTCATCGCACGCCTCCTCGCCAAGCGCCCCGAAGACCGCCCCGCGGGATGCCTCGCCGTCGTGCGAGAGCTCGACCGGCTCATCTCCGACCTCGACGCCGAGGAGCGCGTCTCCGAGATCTCCGCGCGCCCCGCCCTCGCCGACAACGACACGGCGCGCGTGCTTATCGTAAGCACCGACCGCGCCTTCCTCGCCCGCGCGAGGCTCGCTTGCAACATCACGTTCCGCGGCGCGTGGCAAGAGGTCGCCGAGAGCCTCAAGCCCGAGGCCGCCGTCGAGGGCCTGCGCGAGCTCATGCCCTCGCTCGCCATCGTGCACGGCGACGGATTCCACGATCAGGGCGCGGGCTTCATCGCGCGCCTCCGTGAGATCGTCGGCGCCCCGCTCCGCGTGCTCGTCTTCGGCGCCCCCAACGACGCCCTCGCGCGCTGGCGCCTCGGCGCACTGGGCATCGCCGCGGTGCACCCCACCAACCTCCCCGGCGACGCGATGGCCGCCCTCGTCGGCGAGGCCCACGGGCGCGGCCGCACCTCGGGCCTGCCCGGAGCGCGCCGCTCGGCCATCCTGCTGCCCGACGCGGGCCCCACGGCGCCCTCCGTGCCCACCGAGCTCTTCCTCCTGGTGATCTCGTGCGGGTGGGCCGACGGATCGCTGCCCGCCCTCGCCACCACGCAGATCGTCGACGCCGCGCGCGCCGAAGGGCACGGCCGCGACGCGATCGCCGCCGTCGAGCGCGCCTGCAGCGCGCCCATCGAGCTCGTCGACGTCGACGCCGCCGAGCTCGCGCCGGCCGCGCGCGCCTACGCCTACGCCTTCGCCACGTGGATCGCCCTCATCGACGGCGTCATCTCGCCGCGCGAAGAGTCCACGCTCCACGTGCTGGCCTACGTGCTCGGTCTGCCCGTGCGCGAGCGAACCACCCTTCAGTGCGCCGTCGAGCAGGCCTGCGAGCGCGGCGTGCTCTCGCCCCGCACGGGCTTTCGCTTCGCCGACTACAACCGATGGGTCAACCCGCGCGTGTTCCCCGACACCACGGGGCCCAACGCCGCCGTCGCGGCGCCACCCCGACCACGACCCATGGAGCGCGCATGAAAGCCCTCACCCATCGCCCCGCCGCCGCCCGGAGATCCACCATGAACGCGACATCATCACCGCCCGATCCCTTCGTGGGCGCTACGGTGCTCGACAACTACCGGGTCACCGCCCACGTGCGCCGCGAGCCCCGCGGCGAGTGCTACCAGGCTCGCTCCCTCCGCGAGGGCGAAAACGTGCTGCTGCGGTTCATGTCGCGCGCGATCTTCGCGCCCGGCCCCGCGGCCACGTGGGGGCCCCTCTGGGCCTACGCCGAGCGGCTGCAGCGCCTCGACCACCCCAACCTCGAGCGCGTGCTCGAGTGCGGCATGGCGCGCGTGCTCAATGAAGAGCAGTTCTGCGTCGTCTCCGACGCCCTCGAGGGCGACACGCTCCTCGCCCACGTGCGCGCCGTCGGCCCCCTCCCCGTCGCCGACGCGCTCACCCTCGGCCGGCAGATCGCGCAGGGAATGGCCGCACTCCACCGCCTCCACGTGGTGCACGGCGACCTCCGCGCCACCAACATCATCCTCGTGCGCTCGGCCTCCAACGACGGCGCCGACGCGTGCCCCGTCGTTTGCGAGCTGGGCCTCACGAGCCTCGCCCTCCGCTCGCAGCAGATCACCGCGTCGCTCCGCGCCATGCTCGTCTCGCCCGAGTCCATCGCACCTGAGCAGATCCGCGGCGAGGTCGCGACGCCCGCCACCGACATCTACGCCTTCGGCACCGTGCTCTACCGCATGCTCACCGGCGCCGCGGCCTTCGGCGGCGACAACACCAGCCAGACGCTCCGCGCCCACCTCACGCGCTCCGTGCCGCCCCTCGCGATGCACTGCGACAACGTGCCCGACTCCGTCGAGGCCCTCGTGCGCAAGTGCATGGCGCGCCGCCCCGAAGACCGCTTCCCCTCCTTCGACGCACTCCTCGCGAGCCTCCAGCAGTGCGAGGCGACGGTGCTCTCCATCGCTTCGAACCACAGCCCGTCGTGGGTCTCGCTCACCGCGCCCACCACGGCGTTCGAAGCGCCCGTAAGGCGCGCCGACGCGCCTCGCGACCCCGCCCACGCCGCCTTCGACGCGATGGAGGCCGCCGCCGACGCCGTGCTCGAGGCGCGCGACTCGCAGCTCTCCGACGCACCCGAGGAGCCCTACCCCTCCGAGGCGCCCGTCGCGACGGCCCCCGCGGCGCCGTCGGTCTCGCCAGCCACGCGGCGCAAGATCCACCTCGCCGCGGCGATCACCCTCGCCCTCGGCTGCGTCTTCGGGTTCCTCGCCTCCGCGTCCCGCGCCGCGCAGCACCGCACCGCCGCCACGCAGTCCGCCAGCCTCACCGCCGACGCGCCTCGCCGCGCGGTGCGCTTCGAAGTGCGCTCGCAGACCCACAACGCGCAGGCCACCCTTCGCGGGCGCGTCTACCCCGCTCCCATCGAGATCGAGCTCACGCCAGGCTCGGACCCCGAGATGGTCGAAGTGAGCGCACCCGGCCACGTCACGCGCCGCGTCTGGATGGTGCTCGACCGCACCATGCGCGTTCAGCTCGACCTCGATCCCGAGACGCCCGCCGCACGCTGACTCGACACCCGCGGCGCACACTCTTCGTCGCGCGCGGCGGCCGATGCGAATACACTCCGCCGCGTGTCCGACACGACAATCCGCGCGCGCTTCAACCACGTGTCAGACAATGACCAGCTCCTCGTCGTGGCCGACGACCGCGCATTCGTCGACGTGTGCCGCCGCGCGTGCGAGGTCGCCTTCGAGGGCGCGTTCATCCTGAGTCGCACCGAAGCGCTCGGCGCTACGGTCCGCGACGCGGCGCCGTCGATGGTCATCGTCCACGCCGACGGGCTCGCCGACCGCGGGTGCTCGCTCGTGGCGCGCGTGCGTGCGCGCAACGGTCTCGAGAAGATCCCCGTGCTGGCGATCGGGTCGCGGCTCGGCGCCCTCGACCGCTGGCTCCTCGGCGCGGCGGGCGCGTTCGCGGTGGTCATCCCGTCGCCCACCGTCGACATCGTCGCCACGGTGATCGAAGAGACGCTCTCGTATGCGCGCGCGGCGATCGGCGTCGTCGAGTCGAGCCGCGCGGCCTCGCACCTTCACATCGGGTGCGACCACGCAGGCCGCCTGCCCGTCGAGGCCTTCCTCCTCCTCATCGCGGGCGCATGGTCGAGCGGCGCGCTCCCCGAGAACGCGCTCACCGCCCTCCTCGACGCGGCCCGCGAGAACGACCTCCCCGACGACGCGCTCCGCGCCATCGTGTGCGCCTGCGAGGCCCCCATCCCCCTCGTCGACGTCGACGTCACCGACCTCGCCGACCACGACCGCTGTTACCTCTACGCCTTCGCCCTCTGGATCGCCCTCGGCGTCGGCGACGTGCTCCCGCGCTTCTCGCCCACGCTCCAGGTCATGAGCCACACGCTCGGCGTCACGGCGCGCCTCCGCCCCGCCCTCCAATCGATCGTCGAGCGCCAGCGACGCGAGGGCGTGAGCGCGCGAAGCACCTTCCGCCGCGAAGATTTTCAGCACACGCTGCTGCCCGAGCTCGAGGCCGTCGCGGGCGTCTCCATCGCGCCGCCCCACCCCGACGGCGACGAGGTGCTCGAGATGCCCGACGACGCCCTCATCGAAGCGCTGTGAGCGCGCCCGCAGGCCTTGCACGTATGCCCCGCGCGCACTACCCATGCGGCCGCCATGCGAACCGCCGCGCTCGTGTCACTCGCCCTCGTCGCCGCGTGCAACCGCGCGCCCGATGAGCCCAACACCGTCCCCAGCCCTGGCGCCTCGCCGCCACCTCCGAGCGCCCCCGGCGCCGCCCGCCCCGAGCGCGTGGGCGCCCGCCACGTGCTCGTGATGCACACCGGCTCGCAGCGAGCGCCCGCCAACATCACCCGCTCGCGCGACGCCGCGCGGGCCCGCGCGCAAGACGTTCTCAACCGCGCGCGGCAGGGCGAAGACTTCGCCGCGCTCGCGCGACGCTTCTCCGACGAGCCCGGAGCGTCGACGGGCGGCGGCGACCTCGGGGTGTTCGGCCACGGGCAGATGGTGCCGCCCTTCGAGCGCGCGGCCTTCGCCCTCGGGCTCGGCGAGATCTCCGACATCGTCGAGAGCGACTTCGGCTTTCACGTTATCAAGCGCACCCAGTAGGGCGCCTCAGCGCTTCGCAGCCTTGGCCGCGCGCAGCGCGCCGTCGGCCTCTTCGAAATACGGAATCGCCTGCGCGATCGAGGCCACGGTCTCGCCGCGGTGCCCATCGCTCGCGGCGCTCCACGCGCGAAACAAGAGCCGCTCGCCCGTCGCCAGCGGCGCCATCACCACCGCCCACGCCGGAAACCCGTGCCGCCGCACGAAGTCGTCTTGGGTGTTCGCGACGGGGGCGATCTCCCCCGACTGAAGCGCCTCGATGCGCGCCGCGAGGCCCGCGAGCTCGCCCGCCTGCGCATCACCCGCGAGCGCCTTCGCCGACGCGACGAGCCGCGCCAGCCCCTCGCCCGACTCGCTGTCCGACGCGCGCGACGCGCCGCCCTCGCCCTCCGCGACGAGGCCCGCTTCGACCCTTCGCTTGAGCACGATGCCCGCAACGATCACCCCAACGCCTCCCACCACCACGAGCCCGTTGGGGTGCGGCCACGGCGCGCCGCCCACCATCGCCACAAGCAGCCCTGCATAGAGAATCCACGGAACGAGCGCTGCCGGCTTCATCGCGCACCCCCGAGGGCGACGCGCGCGAGGTCGGCCCCCACGAGCACCACCTGCGCGAGCCCCTCACCCACGAGAAAGCCCGCCGCGAGCGGAACGCCCACCTCGTCGACCCACTGCTTTCCAAGACGTTTTTCGGTAATCACGGCGCCCGCGCAGCCCAGGCAGTACGTGAGCGTCACCGACATCGGGAGGTACATCGCAAGGCCCAGCACCACGCCGAGACCGCCGCCCGCGCCGAGCGTGAGCACAAGGCCCGCGCCCGTTCCTACGAGGTACCGCAGCTTCGTCGCCTCGGAGAGAAGCTGGTCGAACGCCGTGGCATTCTCGGGCGGCGCCAAGATCTCGATCGCCGCGCTGATGGCCTGCGCCTGCGGCGCCGTCAGCGGGTCGTTGCCGAACATAAACTTCTTCGAAAGCACGATGAGGGTGAGCAGCGAAATGAGCGGCCCGATCCACGCGACCGCAAGCTGCGCGAGCTGCTGCCTACGCGGAATGGCCCCCACCAGATGGCCCGTCTTCAGGTCTTGCATCATGTCCGAGCCCTGCCCCGTGGCAACGCACACCGCCACGGCCATGAGCACCGCCACGGTGACCCCGCCCGCCGAGCGTCCGAGGAGCATCAGGGTGAGCAGAATGGTGATGAGCGCCATGCCCGAGAGCGGCGAGTTGTCGGTGCGCCCCGTCGTAATCGACACGATGATGTTCGCGAGCCACATCCACACGGTGGCAATGAGCGCGGCCAGAAAGATGCGCCCCACGCCCACCTCCGGCGCGCCGAGCCACGCCGAGAGAAACAGCACCCCGAAGCCGCCAATCACGCCGCCGAACAACAGCGTGGGCGAGAGTTCCTGCGCCGCGCCGCTCGACCGAGCGCGCTGCTGCCGAATCGACTTCACCGCCGCGAGCAGCGTCGGCGCAGTGAGAATCACCGACGCGATCGAGCCCCCGAGCAGCATCCCGACGCCGAGCGGCCGGGTCACGTTGCGAAAGGCACAACGGCCCAATCCTTCTTCCATC
>CANMAT010000260.1 GCA_947494865.1 Deltaproteobacteria bacterium | reverse complement strand
GCCCACGGGCCGGGGCTATCCCTCGACGGGCGCGTGGGGCGTCGCCGCGGGCGACGTGCTCTCGTGGGTGTACTTCGGCGGCGACTTCGGCAACCCGCGCATCAACGCCACCGTGAGCGACACGGGCGAGAAGACGCTCGGCGTGCTCGGGGCCCTCGGGCTCCAGCGCGGCTTCATGCCGCCGACGGGCACGCTGCACCTCGTCGATCCGGTGCCCCGCGTGAGCCAGGCCAACTTTGGCCTCAACCACCAGTACTCGTACATGACGGCCCACTACGGGCACTCGATCGAGAGCTACAAATTCGGCGCCCACGGCGGCTGGCAGACGCACTGGACCTCGCGCGTCGTGTGGACCAAACCCTACGCGCAGAACTACGAGGCCACGGCCTGGGTCGCCAACGTCGGCGTCAACGCCACCCTCGACGCGAGCGGCGTCCCGCAGCCTACGCTCGACCGCGCCGGCAACCCCATCTCCGTCGACCCGATCACCCTGCGGCCGTACCCCCTCTACGGCTCGGGCACCTACGGCACCAACACCTACGAAGACTTCACGCAAGACCGCGACACGGTGTTGCACGTGTACAACATCCCGCCGCGTCCCCTCGCCGGTGCGCCCGGCGGCACCATGCCCATCCGCGGCGCGCTCGTGTACATGCCCATCCCCCGCGTGCAGAACGCCGCGGGCCAGTGGGTGACGGCCACCGACGACTACATCGCGCCGCAGGTCAGCGCCGACCGCCGTCGCCTCTTCGTCGCCTACAGCAACGTGTTCATCTCGTTCAACGCGTCGGCCCCCATCGCCACGCCGCTGCCGACCGACGTCATCTTCGCCCGCGGCGGGCAGTTCTTTCGCATCTACGGCGGCCCCGACGCCGACCGACCCACCGATCAGAGCACGTACATTCAGTTCGCCGTGGCGGTGCAGACCGCCAGCCCCGGCGACTACGCGGGCGCCACGCTGGCCGAGCGCTTCGAGCGCTTCAAAACGGCGATGCTCACGCGCCCCGCGCCGCGCATGGTGCAGGTCGATCAGCGGCACCCCGTGTGGCAGTTCTCCGACGGGCGCGTCACGCTGACCAACACCTACCAGGGCGACCGCTATCACGGCGGCAACGACGGCCTCGGGCAAGACTGGATCGGCGGCCCCGCCAACGAAGACCCCACGCTCATCGACTACAGCGAGTGGCCCATGCTGCGCGAGCAGTGGCTCTCGGGCACCACGCCGCTCCTCGATCAGCGCCAGGGGGGCAACCTCACGGTGAGCTTCCCCAACACACCGGCCGCCTACTACGACTTCACGCGCAACGCGCTCACCTACGGGAGCAACGTCAACCTCACGGCGCGCTCCAACGCCCCCGCGTCGATCACCCTCGCGTGGACGGGCGGCCTCGGGCAACGCGCCTGGTCTGTCGAGCGCTCCACGGACAGCGTCGCGTGGTCGACGGTGCCCGCCGCGGCGTCGCTCGCGGCCGACAGCGTGGGCTTCACCGACACGGGGCTCCCGCAGGGCGCCGGGTACTACTACCGCGTCACGCCGCTGGGCACGGCCCTCGAAGCCTCGGCACCCACGTGGGCGTCCGTCGACTTCGCGGCCCCCTCCAACCTGCAGATCCAGGTCACGGCGGACACCGCCGTGCAGCTGCGCTGGACCAACAACGCGGTGGGCGCGGTGAACACCCGGCTCCAGTACGCGCCCGACGGCTCGGAGCAGTGGATCACCTTCGACAACCGACCGCCCACGCAGACGGTGTACGCGCTCGGCCGCCTCGCCCCGGGGACGCGTCGCTTCTTCCGCGTGCTGGCGGTGAGCGCAACGGCCGCGTCGGAGCCCTCGAACCGCGTGGGCGCCGAGGTGTCGGCGGCCTCCGTGGGCGTCAACGTCTCGATGCCCGCGTACCTCACCGCCGTGGGCGGCCCCGCGCGCGTGACGCTCCAGTGGCGCGACACCGCCACCAACGAGACGGGCTACCGCGTCGAGCGCTCGACCGACGGAGGCCGCGCGTGGACGCTCCTCGCCGACGCCCTCCCCGCGGGCTCGACGGGCTACGCCGACACCCGCGTGACCGCCGCGACGACCTACGCCTACCGCGTCGCCGCGACCGCAGCCGCCACACGGAGCGCCTTCTCCAACACCGCCACCGCGACCGCTCGCTAGCGGTTCACCCGTCGCGCCCGAGGCGCTCGACCTGCGCGCGCGTGAGCTCGACGCGCACGCGGTCTCCGCGCACGGTGATCTCGGCGCGCCCGATGCCGGCACCACGAAGCGCGCCGCGGAGGGTCTTCACGAGCGCTGTCTCGGCCTTCGCGCGCGCCCGCTCGGCCTCCGTGGGAGGGCGCTTCGCCTTCTCGGTCAGGCGTACGGCGCGCGTGGCGGCCTCGATCTCGCGCACCGACGACTTCGACACGGGCTTCGCGCCGACCTTCTCATCGGTGGCCATGAGCGCCTCGGGCGAGTCGGCCTCGGGCGAGTCGGCCTCGGGCGTCGCCTCGGTGTACGAGACGAGGGCGTAGGCTTTCTCCTGCCCCAGCGAGAGGGCCTGCGCGCGAGGCACCTTGCGCACCAGGGCGATCAGCTTCGTCGCCTGTCGGTACGACATGAGCTTCTCGGCCTCGAGGAACGCCTCCAACCCCGCGTGCCCGGCGACGCCGTAGAGCTTCTTCTCGAGGATCTCTCGCAGCGCCTCGCCGATGTCATAGAAGCCCTCGACCACGGCGCCCATGCGCCGACGAATGAGCGCCACCAGATCGGCGAGGCGCTTCGTGTTGCGCGCGAGCGCGTCGGCCTTCGTCTTCTCGATCAGCGCGCGCTTGTCGCCGCCCGTCTTCGCCATGCGAAACCTCCGCCCGCGAGGAGAGCACGCGCAAGGGTCCAAGGTGAAGGGGTCGCAGACGCCTGCGGTCCCGGTCGCAGACGCCTGCGGTCCCGGTCCTGACCGCGGGTCTCACCCGGATTATTCATCACGAGATTTGCGCCGCTGTCGCCGCGTGTTGAAACACACGGCAACGACGACAAATCGTGATCCAAACGCTGGGAAGTCCCGCGCTGCGGGACTGCCGCCTCTGCGACACCGAGCCCGAGTCCTGCGGAGCAGGACTTCCGTCGGATTGCTCGTAAATCGCCTTCGTTGCCGTGGAATTCGTTCCGCGGCGACAGCGGCGCAGAGTGCGTGATGAATAATCCGGGCTCATCTTTCGGAAGGCGCTTGTGGCAAGCAGAGAAGACGCTTGACGCGGGCGCGCTATGGACGATCGTCGCGCCATGGAGACGTTACAGGGCCTCTTCGCGGGCGCCACGGTCGACGGACGCTATCGCCTCATGGCCCCGCTGGGCGAAGGGACCTTCGGCAGCGTGTGGCGCGCGGAGGACCTGCGCCTCGCGCGCCGCGTGGTCGCGGTGAAGTTCCTCAAGGGGGAGTTTCTCTCGCACGCCGAGGCCGTGGCGCGCTTCGAGGCCGAGGCCGACGCGCTCGCGCAGGTGCAGCACAGCAACGTCGTCGGCGTGTACGACCGCGGAGCCTGGGCGGGCACGCGCTTCCTCGTCACCGAGTTCGTGGCGGGCGGCACGCTGGCCGCGTGGATCGACGCCCATCGGGCGCACCGCGCCCTCCCCTCGCTCGCGGCGGTGGCGACGCGCCTCGACATGCTCTGCGCCGGCGTCGGCGCGGCCCACGCGGTGCGGGCGCCGGGCCCCATCGTGCACCGCGACCTCAAGCCCGAGAACGTGCTGGTGCGCGACGACCCGAGCGGCGAAGTGGCGCTCAAGGTGGTCGACTTCGGCATCGCGCAGCTCGGCGGCCGCGGCGGCACGCGCACCGGCGCCATGATGGGCACGCCGCTCTACATGGCGCCCGAGCAGGCGCTGGGCAACACCGCGGCGATCGGCCCGGCCACCGACGTGTTCGCGCTCGCGGTGATCGCCGTCGAGCTCCTCACCCTCGACGCCATGGCCGCGGGTGAGCCCTGGTGGGGCGCGGCCCTGCAGCGCGCGGGCGAGACCGCTGCGCGCTTGTACGGCGCGCGGCGCGACGTTCCCCCGGCGGTGTGGGCGGTGCTCGCGCACGCGCTTGGCCCGCGCCCCGGCGACCGTCCCGCCGACGCGAACGCGCTCCGCCTGGCGCTGCGCGACGCCTTCAACGCGGCGGCGCAACCCTCGCTGGCGCCCCCGCGCATGGCCCACGGCACGATGCCCATGGCGGGCCTCGCCGCCTCCCACACGGTGCCCATGGCAGGCTTCGCCGCGCCGACCACCACGGCGCCCTTCGCCCACGCAGCGCCGCCGCCTGCGCGCGCCGCGTCGTCGACGCGCGTCGCAGCGATCGCAGCGATGGCGCTGGTCGGCGTGGCGTTCTCCGTGCGCCTCGCGATGGCGCCTCGCGACACCGGCGACGCGCCTGGCGAGCCCACGCCGAGCCCGATCACCGCGCTGGTGCCGCAGGCCCCGACGCTGCCACCGCCGCCCCCGACGCCGGCACCGCTGCCCCCGACGCCGGTCACCGCGCCGCCTCCCGCGCCCGACGAGCCTCCGCCGGTGGACTTCACCGCCTACATTGCGCCCGACGCCAGCTCGCTGCGCTCCGACGTCGAGCTCCATGGCTTCGTCGCGCGCTGGGCTGCGGCGGTCGGCGACGCGGTGTCCATCGGTCCGCTCGATGCGTACTACCTCCCGGGCACGCAGTTTCGCCGGCTCGCGGGGCGCGTCGGGGCGACGCCGATTCGCAACTACTACGCCGAGGCGCTGCGACAGGGCGCGACGTTTCACATCGACCTCGCGCGCTCCGAGTGGGTGCTCGAGGCCGAGTCGTCGCCCGACGCGGCGCCCGCATGTGTAGGGCTCGCGGGGGCCGAGGGCGACATCGTGAAGGTGCGCGCCTGGGCCCGCGAATACTCTCCGCTGCGCGTCGCGAACTCGAGCGGCGAGGTCCCCTGCCCGTGGATCGTGGGGCGCTACCTCCTCAGGCTGCGACGCGTGGACGGCGCGTACCGCATCTGCCACGAGACGTGGTCGCTCCGCGAGGGCGTGTGCGCGTCGTGTCCCGCAGCGCGCGCATGCGGCGCGGTCCCACGCTGAGCGCCGCGGGTCGCAGACGCCTGCGCTCCGGGTCGCAGACGCCTGCGGTCCCGGTCGCAGACGCCTGCGGTCACCGCGGGGGGCGCCCTGCGTCCGCTGCGCGCTCTCCGCTGCCGATGTTCAGCGCGAAGAAGCCGTTGGCGCTCTGCGGCACGTCGGGCTCGTACCCCAGGTCGCCGAGGTTGAGCACCACCACCACCACGCGCGTGTAGCCGTCGAGCACGTCCATCTGCAGCGACCACTCGCCGCTCGGGGCGATCACCGGCGAGGCCAGCTCGCGCGCCGCGAGGCCGTCGCGCCCGATGCGCATCGCGCGCACCATCCACCGCTGCCACGGAGACCCGTGGAACCACAGCGCCATCGAGGCCTGCAAGGGCGCGTCGTCGAGGTCGATCACCACGGTGGCGCAGCCCGTGGGCTCGAGCATCTCCGTGGGCGTCACCCACTTCGGAATCTCGCCGTAGCGCACCACCCGCACGGGCCGCACCGCGAGGCCCGCGTCGCGCACCCCCGCGAGGTCGTACGCGTCCGCCGCCGTGCCGAGCACCGCGCGCGCCGAGGCAAACTCCATGAGCGCCCCTTCGATGCCCTCGGGCTCGTCGCGAAACATCCGCCGCGCCACGTCGAACACGTCGGGCTCGTCCCACAGTCGCACGCCCCCCACGGGCGTTCGTCGCACCGGCGCCCACAGGAGCCCCTTCACGAGCTTGTGATTCTCGTCGTCCCACCGGGCCGCGAGGAGGTCGAAGAACAGCGACGCGCCGCGCCCCTCGAGGTCACCATGCTCACCGCCGAAGAACGCCCGCTCGGGCTGCGCCTGAAACGCGCGGAGCGCCGCGAGGTCGGGCGCCTCGCGCGTCACCATGCGCCCCATCGCGGCCCCCATGGCGGCCACGTAGGCGGGCGGGTGATCGGCCTTCACGCCGAGCACGATGGCCCGCGCGATGGCCTCCACCAACGCGCGCTTCAGGGCCCCGCGGTCGAGGCTCGCGCGCACGCGAACGAAGGCG
>CANMAT010000259.1 GCA_947494865.1 Deltaproteobacteria bacterium | reverse complement strand
TGCTCCTGAGCGCGCGTGACCCGCGATGCGTGACAACGGCGAGGCCCTGCTGCGCGACTACCTCGATGCGCTCGCGCAGGGACCGCGGCCCGTGCGCGTGGTCGAGAAGGGCGGCTACTGGCATCAGCGCCTCGCAGGTGCACTGCTCCGCGCGGTCACCCTGGGCGGTCAGGATCGATACCTCAGCGAGTACGTGACCACGCTCGGTCACACCATCTACGTTCCCGACGGGTGGAGCGAGCGGTCGCCCCTCGCGCGTTACACCGTGCTGCGCCACGAGGTGGTGCACGTGCGGCAGTTCGAGCGCTGGGGCTGGGCGGGCATGGTGCTCTTGTATGGGCTCCTGCCGTTTCCCGTCGGGCTCGCGTACGGGCGAGCGCGGCTCGAGTGGGAGGCGTACGCCGAGACGCTGCGCGTGACGGCCGAGGTGTACGGCCTCGACGCTGCGTGTGACCCGCGCCTCCACGAGGAGATCATCGGGCGCTTCACCGGGCCCGATTACGCGTGGATGTGGCCCTTTCCGTCCATGGTGCGCGGGTGGATCGCGGCAGAGCTCACGGAGCTCCAGCGCTGATCGGGCGCCATGGGGCCGCCGCGCGGTGTGGCGAATCCAATCGGTGATGTGACGTTTTTCGTCACCTTTACAGCCACGTGGGAACGTGTGTGAGAGGCCTTTCCTATAGAGGCCCTGCGCGTTTACAGTCGCGGTCGAATCCAATGCCCACACCCGCTGTAGGAATCGACCTCGGGACCACCAACTCTGTCGTGGCGGTCTCGATCAACGGCAAGCCTCAGGTGCTCGTCGACCCGACGTCGGGCGCGCCGCTCATCCCCTCGGTGGTCTCGTTCACCGAGTCGGGGGAGCGGCTCGTGGGCCGCGCGGCGCGCGTGCGCAAGGCCTTCGACCCGGCGCACACGGTCTCGTCGGTGAAGCGCCTCCTGGGGCGTCCCTTCAAGAGCGAAGAGGTGCGGCGCGCGAAGTCTCGCGTGGCCTTCGACCTCAAGGAGGGCGCCGACAGCGCGGTGCTCGTGCAGACGCGCGGCGGCAGCTTCTCGCTGCCCGAGATGTCGGCGATGGTGCTCCGCGAGGTGCGCCGCGTGGCCGAGGCCGCGCTCGAGCAGAAGGTCGACCGCTGCGTGGTCACCGTGCCCGCCAACTTCAACGAGCTGCAGCGTTCGAGCACGAAGATCGCGGGCAAGATCGCCGAGCTCGAGGTGGTGCGCATTCTCAACGAGCCCACCGCGGCGGCGCTCGCGTACGGCTACGGCCGCGGCACGCGCGAGAAGATCTGCATCTACGACTTCGGCGGAGGCACCTTCGACGTCACGCTGCTCGAGCTCAACGGCAACGTCTTCGAGGTGCTCGCGACCTGGGGCGACACCTTCCTCGGCGGCGACGACATCGACGTGGCCATCACCGACGCGATGGTGCCGCAGCTCCTGCGGTCGACGCGCATCGACGCCTCGCACGATCGCCTCGCGTTCGACATTCTGCGCGACGCCGCGGAGACGGCCAAGTGCCGCCTCTCGCAGGGCGACGCGTCGACGCTCGACTTCAACTACATGGCCCAGGGGGCGCGCGAGCCCGTGCGCTTTCAGCAGACGCTCACGCGCGGCGACCTCGACAACCTCGCGGGCCCCTACATCGAGCGCACCTTCTCGGTCTGCCAGGAGGCGCTCAAGCTCGCCGGCCTGCGCCCGAGCGACCTCACGTCGGTGATCCTCGTGGGGGGCAGCACGCGCATTCACTCGGTGCGCTCGCGCGTCGCGCAGTTCTTCGGCCGCGAGCCGCTCACGCACCTGCCGCCCGAAGAGGTCGTCGCGCTCGGCGCGTCGATCCTGGCAGAGGCCCTCACCGGCGGCGTGCGCAAGGGCCCCACCACGCAGCGGATGTTCGCGCCTGCCACGGCGTCGAGCTCGCCGGGCGGCTCGGGCCCGCTCCCGCTCCCCGCGGCCCCCGCCGGCCAACCGCCGCTCGTGTCCCCGAGCGCGTCGGCGGCGCCGATGCGCGCACCCACGCTCATGGGCAACGCCGCGCCGCCGCGCCCTCCCACCGTCACCGCGCCCTTCCGCGCGCCCGCGCCGCCGCCGCTGCCGCACGGCGCGCGGCCTCCGGCGCCGCCCGCCGTGCCCTCACAGGCGATGCGCGCGTCGCAGGTTCCAGGCTCGTCGCGGCCGCCGCACGCGGCGCCGTCGTCGATGCCGGCGCCGCCGGTGAGCCCTTCGCAGGCCCCCGTGAGCTTCGACCTCGACGACCCCTTCGGTGCAGACCCGGGCGAGCGCACGGTCGCAGCCCCCGCGGAGCGCTCCGCGAAGAACACGCCGATCCCGGTGCACATGACCGGCTTCGACGAGCTCGACGAGCCGTCGTTCATCGGCAACCTCCCGCCGCTCGGCGCGCGCGTCGCCAACACGCGACCCTTCGAGCAGCCGGTGCCGGCGTTCAACCTCGAAGACTCGTCGGTGGCGATGCCCTTCCCCTCGCTGGGCGCGACGATGCTGCAGTCGAAGCAAGACGTCGAAGCCGATCCGGAGCCCACACAGGCCATCGAGACCCGTCCGTCGAACGTTCCTGGCCTGCCGAGCCCCGTGCAGCCTGGCCTCCCTGCACCCGCAGCCGCGCTGCCCGCGACGACGGCCGCGCTGCCCACCGCCACGGCGGGCCTCCCGATGGCTGCAGCGGGCCTCCCGATGGCTGCGGCGGGCCTCCCGATGGCTGCGGCGGGCCTCCCGATGGCTACCAACGACGCTATCCCCGCAAAGCCTGCGATCGGCGCTCCGCCGCGGCCGTCGTCGCCGAGCGTTCAGCCCGTCGTCGGGCGACCCCCGCCGGAGCCTTCGGGCGGGTTCGCGTCGGCGCTCTCGTCCCTCCCGCCGTCGATCGCCGCTGCGATCAGGCCGCCGCCTCCGCGAAACGAGGCCCCGCAAGATCCGCCAATGTTCTCGCAGCAAAGCGTCGACGCGCGGCCTCCCGCAGGCCGTGAAGAGCGCTCCATCCCGTCGTTCAAGCTCGACGCGTCGCTCTTCGGCGACGACGCCACACTCTTCGGTAACGAATCGAAGCCGACTCAGGCCGCGCCAGGCCGCGACGCGTCGGTGCCGTCGTTCCGCATCGACGCCGACGACATCTTCGGCCCTTCGTCCGAAGCGGGCACTGGCACGCTCATGGCCAGGTCGCCCTTCGAGCCCACGGTGCCCGAGCGCGGCAGCTCGACGGTCGCGATGGAGACGCCGCCCGTGACGCCTCGCATCGAAGAGCCCACGCGTCGCTTCGACCCGCCCCCGTCGGCCCGCGACGAGAGCACGCGCGTGATGCCCACCGCCGCGGCCGATGACGACGCCTCGCTCCCGCCGATGGTGGTGCCAGCGGCCGTCAAGGCTCCGGTGCCGGTGATCCGTCCGTCGATGCCCGCGCCGCTCCCGTCGATGAACTCGACCATTCAGGCAGGCAACGCAGCGCCGTACATGCCCCCCGGCGGCGGGGACACGCTCAAGCCCGGGTTTCCCGCATCGCAGCAGCGCGGGCCCGCGCAGGCGCAGCCCCTCGCGAGCGGAGCGCCCGCGGCGACGAGCCCGAGCATGGCTCCCGGTCGCGCCTCGATGCCCGCGCAGGGCGGCATCGCCGTCCCGCTCCTGCTCGACGTGACGCCCCTCAGCCTCGGCGTCGAGACCGCTGGCGGCCAGTGCGAGGCGGTCATTCGGCGCAACGCGACGATCCCTGTGGAGCAGACGCGCGTCTTCTCCACCACCAACGACGACCAGACCACGGTGGTGATTCGCATCTCGCAGGGCGAGTCGCGAAGGTTCGTGGAGAATCAGGGCCTCGGCGAGCTCGAGCTCTCGGGTCTGCGCCCTGCGCTGCGCGGCGAGGTGTCGGTGTCGGTCACCTTCGAACTCGGCGCCGACGGGACCCTCACCGTGCGCGCGAAGGACGTCGAGACCGGCCGCGAGCAGGCGACGCGCGTCTCGCTGCTGACGATCCCCACGGAGACCGCGCAGGCCGAGATGGCGGCGCGTCAGCGTACGGCGGTGGCCGTGAGCGGCGCGTAGTGTGAGCGCGCGGCACGATCTGCTGGCGGCGCGCGCGCGGCGTTGGTAGGACACCGCGCACGGAGGGAGTAACGCACCGATGCTCTCGGATCACCTGCTCGACGAACACCTTGACAGGGTGGACTACTACTCGCTCCTTGGCGCGGCGCGCGACGCCAACGCCGGTCATATTCGCGATGCTTTTCACCGCTTCGCGCTCCGGTATCACCCCGACCAGCACGTCGACGCGCCCGCCGAAGCGGCGCGCGTGCTGCGGATCTTCAAGCGCGGCTCCGAGGGCTACCGCGTGCTGCTCGACCCGGTGCTACGCGCCCGCTACGACGCGGCCCTCACGCGCGGCGAGGTGCGCCTCACGCCCGACGCCGAGCGCACCGCCGTTGTGCAGGAGTCGCGCGTCGTCGCGGCCGTCGAGGTGCCGCTCCCCGCCGACGTGGCGCCCCTCTTCGAACGCGCGGCCGACGCCTTCAAGCGCGGAGACATCAAGAACGCCAAGGCCTTTCTGCTGCTTGTCTCCCGCAAGAGCAGCCATCCGCGCGTGCAGTCGCTCACGCGCGAGATCCTCGAGGCCGAGCGTGCCGCCCTGCGCTCGCGGCGCTGAGCTCCACCCGTTACCGACCGCGCGCCGCGATGGCCCCCGAGAGCTTGAGCGCGTCGTCGTGCCGCTCGACCGCGTGATAGAGCGACGCGAGCATCGCCAGCGTCGCCGCCTCGCCGCCGGCGTCGCGCTCGCGGCGGGCCTGCGCGAGCGCCGCCACCGCCGCGCGCACCGCTGAGGGCACCCGCGACTCGCGCGCGTGAGCGAGGGCGCCGAGGAGGTGATCCTTCACCGAGGTGCCCGAGGCCCCGACGCGCCGTGCGAGGCTCGCGTCGCCCTTGAGCAGCGCCGCGAGCGCGCGCAGCCGCATCGCCGCAGGGGCGTCGCCGCGGGCCTCTCGCGCGAGCGCTGCCGCCTCGAGGGCCTCGGGCGACGCGGCGGCCGACGCCGATGCGCGCGGGCCCGCGATCGGGCGCACCGTGGCCATGGGCCCGAGCTCCGCCGCCGCTGCGCGCATCGCGGCCGAGAGCGACGCGTCGCCCGCGGGCCGCGGCAGCGACGACGTGGCCGCGAGCAGGCGCACCGCCGCGGCCCGGTCGCCCGCCGCCATCGCGGCGCGGGCCGCGCGGGCGAAGAGCGGCGCGGCGTCGGGTGAGCGCTGCGCGAGGGCGCGCTCGGCGTCGGCGAGCGCCTCGAGCACGCCGAGCTGACGGAGCGCCTGGACGCGTCCCGCGAGCGCGGCGTCGGGCGCCGTCGCGAAGGCGCGCCCCACGTCGACGGTGCCGCCCTCGAGCGTGACGAGCCCGTGCGCGCGCAGCGCGGCGAGGTGATCGCCGGGGCCGAGCACCACGCGCAACGCGCCGCGGAGGGCCGACTCCGACGCGCCGTCGCCCGTCGCGACCGCGACCTCGAGGGCGCGCCGCGTAACAGGGTCGAGCGCGTCGACGCGGCGCTCTGCGAGCGAGCGGTCGGCGGGCTCGGCGTGCACCGACACGAGGCGTCGGTTGCGCGGGCGCCACGAGGCCGTGCGGGCGTCGTGCACCATGGCGCCACCGAGCGCGGCCGCGCGCACGCGAGACACGAGGTCGCCGGGGACGCCGCTCGTGCGCGCGACGCGGTTCACGAGGAGGTCTTCGGCGGCGTCGCCGAGCAGGGCGCGCACGAGGGCGCGCGACTCGGCGGGGGCGAGGGGACCGAGCTCAACCTCGCGCTCGGGGTCGCACCAGGGCGTGTCGCAGTCGGAGCCCACGAGCGCCACCACGGCGCCGCCGGGGATGCGCGCGCCGCAGCCCGCGACGTCGATCGCGAGCGCCCCCGCGGCGTCGCGCGGCTCGACGACGAGCCAGCGCGGGCCGTCTTGGGGCACGCCCTCGAACGACTGCAGCACCTCGGCGGCCGAAAGCGCGGGGCCGTCGACGACGCATCGCACCACCCGCGCGCCTACGCGCAGCGCGGCCTCGTGGGCGAGCCGAGAGGCGCCCATGCCGGGGCTCGCCCGCACCACGGCGAAG
>CANMAT010000258.1 GCA_947494865.1 Deltaproteobacteria bacterium | reverse complement strand
TCGACGACGACGCGGTCGACCTTCGATTCGTCGCGCGACAGCTCCGATCTTATGGGCACAGGGGCTGCACTCGGGCGCCCGGCGTCCCTATGTCCACCGCCGAAAGGAAGTATCCCATGCGCTCATCTCATGCGTTGGTTGCGCTCGCGCTGTGCGCGCTGTGCGCGCCCTCGTGCAAGCCGCCGCCGTCGACGCCGACGTCGAGCGACCCGCCGATGCAGACCGCGACGCCCGCCACCCCCGACGCCGAGGCGAGGCAGATCTTCGCCGGACGCTGCGCCGTGTGTCATGGCGCGACGGGCATCGGCGACGGCGCCGGGGCCGCCGCGCTCAACCCCCGCCCGCGCAACTTTCACGACGCGACCTGGCAGGCGTCGGTCACCGACGCCCAGATCGAGAACATCATTCGCGTCGGCGGCGCGGCCGTCGGCAAGAGCTCCGCGATGCCCCCCAACCCCGACCTCGTTTCGAAGCCCGAGGTCGTCGCGGCCCTCCGCGCGATGATCCGCGGCTTTCGCTGACCGATCACACGAGGCGCGCTGCGATCGCCAGCGCGGTCGCGGCTGCGCCGCGCGCGACACCCGCGATACCAGGTCCGTCGACGGCGGCGCCTACGATCGAGACGCCCGCCGCCAGGGCGCGCGCGCGGCACTCCTCCGCGCGGCGCGTGTGGCCCACCTCGGGGCACGGCGTACCCGTTTCGAAGCGCTCGACCGCGTGCCAGCGGGGCGCCGGGAGCGGCAGGATCACCCGCAGCGCCTCGAGGGCGCGCGCGACGAGGGTCTCGTCGTCGCAGCGCATCCACTTCGCGGCGTGCGACGGGCGAAATGCGGTGCGCACGATCGAGAGGTGATCGGCCACCCGGCCAGGCCATTTGCGGTCTACGAACGTGACCGCGCTGAGCGCGTCGAGCGGCGGCGGCGCGCCGCGCGGGATGAGCGCGCCGCTCGCGAGAGGCGTCGCGATCTCTCCGCGCCCGAAGGCCATCACGACGGTGAGCGCGGGCTTGAGGCGAAAGCCGCGCAGCGCGTCGGCGAGCTCGGGCGCGTAGCCCTCGAGCATCGCCGCCGTGACGCCCGGCGGCGTGGCGAGCACCACCTCGTCGGCGTCGAGGCGAACGCCGCCGTCGAGGTGCACGCCCCACGCGTCGCCGTGCCGCGCGATGCTCCGCACGGTCGCGTTCGAGAGGAGGCGCTGCGGGCCCAGGGCGTCGACGAGGGCTCGCACGACGCCGTCGAGGCCGCCCAGGGGCGCGCGCATCGGCGACGCCCCCGTGGGGCGCGGGGCCGCCGCGAGCGCGCGGATGAGGCTGCCGCGTACGTTGGCGAACATGGGCATCACCGCGGCCACGTCGAGCTCGTCGACGTCGCCGCCGAAGATGCCGCCCACCACGGGCTCGACGAGGAACTCCTTCACCTCGCGGCCGAGGCGGCGACCCACGAGCGCCCCCACGCTCACGTCGCGCTCCTTGCGCGCGGGGAGAACGAGGTCGAGCGCCGCGCGCGCCTTGCCGAGGGGCGAGAGGAGCCGCGTGCGCGCGAGCTGCGAGAGGCTGCGCGGCATGCCGAGCGCCATGCCCTCGGGCAGCGGCAGGAGCTTGTCGCCGTGCGCGACGAGCACCCGCGACGCCGCCTCGTCGGGCGCGCGCAGCGTGTCGGCGAGGCCGAGCGAGCGGCACAGGTCTTCGGCGTGGCCGGGACGCGTGAGAAACGCATCGGGCCCGAGCTCGACGGTCGACCCGTCGCGGTGCAGCGTGCGCACGTTGCCGCCGGCGCGGGCGTTCGACTCGAGCACGAGCACCTCGAGCTCGGGGCGCGCAGCGAGGAGCGCGTGCGCCGTCGAGAGGCCCGCCAGCCCGCCGCCCACCACCACAACCCGGCGCTTCGTCATCGCGGTCGACCTCTTCGGCGTGCATGCAATCACGCCGCGTGCCAGCTGTGCGCGGCGCTCGTCCGCGTGGTGCGCTCGCGCTCCGCCGCGCACATCGCTCGCGGTGCGCGCCCGATGCGCGCGGGTTCGAGGGTGTGGTAGTCACGCGGGGTGATGAAGCGCTCGGTGCTCGCGAGGTTGATCGTTGCGGTGGCTCTTCTCGCAGGCTGTGGCGACGACGCGACGCCGCCGGGCGCGGCCTCGTGCACGCCGTCCTGCAGGTCGGGCTTTACGTGCGTGGCCGGCGCGTGCGTGCTCGCGTGCAACCCTGCGTGCGAGCCCTCGCAGTCGTGCGTCGAGCGCAACGGCATGGCCTTCTGCGAGGGGCCGATGGTGTCGCTCGACGGCGCCGTCGACGCGGGTGACGCCGCGGTCGCCGACGACGCCGCGAGCGATCAGGGCGCGGTGGCCGACGGCGCGTCCGCCGACGTGACAACGGCAGACGCGACGCCCGTCGACGCCCCCGCGATGGACGCCCCCACGATCGATGCGCCCGCGATGGACGCCCTCACGATGGACGCCCTCACGATGGACGCCCTCGCGATCGATGCGCCCGCGATGGACGCGACGCCCGTCGACGCCCCCGCGCGCGACGTGCCTCCCGCCGACGCGGGCGCCGACGGAGCCCCGCGTGACGTGGCGCTCGCCGACGCGGCCGCGAGCGATGTGCCCCCCGCGCCCGCGGATGCGAGCGACGGCGCCGTGCGGGCGCCGTGCGGGCTCGCGGGGCAGCCCTGCTGCCAGAACCGCGTGTGCATCGACGCCACCGTGTGCGACACCGCCGCGATGCGCTGCGTGCCCTTCACGCCCATCGTCGGGGAGTGCACCTCGACGCTGCGATGCGCCGACCGCGACGTGTGCGGCGGCATCTTCACGTGCGGCGACCACGCGTGCCTGCTCTGCGTGCTCCCTGGCGTCGGCGCGATCGGGTCGCCTTGCACCACGCTCGACCAGTGCGCGTCGGCGTTCTGCGCGAACGGGCAGTGCGCGGCGCCGTGCAACGTGGGCCCCGTCGGCGCCGCCGCGTGCGCCGCGATGAACCCGCGGATGATCTGCGCGCAGTTCACGAGCCGCCCGCGCGCCGACGGCGGCACGCCGCCGACCACCACCTTCGGCGGCTGCGTGCTCTCGTGCGCGCGCAACGGCGACTGCGGCGGCGCCCGGGTGTGCCGCCTCCAGCGCAACGACTACGACGACCGCCTCGACCTCGTGTGCGGCAGCCCCACGGGCATGATCGCCCCCGGCGAGGCCTGCGACCCCAACCCCCCGGTGACGGCCACCGCGGCCATGTTCTGCAACAACAGCCAGTGCATCGCGACGGCCGAGCACGCGGGCTACTGCGCCCCCTTCTGCGCCACCGACGCCGACTGCCCGTCGGCCGCGTACGCGTGCATCGGGTTCATGTTCGGGCGGCCTAGCGGGGCGCTGCAGTCGATTCGCATGTGCGCGCGCCGGTGATGGCCGCGCGACAGGATATGTCACCCGTGCGTTCGCGCAGTTGAGGCTTATTCCGCCGGCATTCCGCGCAGCGCCCGGTCGTGGAAGAGGAGCATCTCGAGGCCGCCCGCGCCGCGGTTGAAGACGTAGTCGTGGGGGCCCTCTACGATGCGTAGCTCGTGCGCGACGCCGCGCGCGAGCATGGCGTCGTGGAGGGCGACGACGTGGCGCGTGAGGCCGTCGGAGCGCGTCGCCACGAGGCGGATGCGCTGCGGCGGAGGCGACGCCGGACGGCGGCCGAGCACGCGCTCGACGCGGCGGTGCACGGCGGGCTGGAGGGCGCCCACGACGCCGAAGGTCTCCGGGTGGCGCAGGCCCACTTCGAGCGCCGTGAGGCCGCCCAGAGAGACGCCGTCGACCCCGGTGGAGGCGCGGTCGCGCAGCACCGGGAGCTCGGCCCGCGCGCGCCGCACGAGGGTGTTCACGATCCAGTCGCCGTAGGCCGCCGCGAGGTCGACGGTGCCCGCGTCGCCGTCGAGCGTGTCGGGGGTGTAGGGCGTGACCACCACCACGCCGCGGTAGGCCCGGCGCGCGAGGTCACGGCGCAGGCGGTCGAAGCGCGAGGTGGCGACGAAGCCGAGGAACGCGCTGCGTCGCAGCGGGGTGTGACGGAGCTCCGCGTCGGTGGCGCCGAGCTCGTAGTCGCGGCTCCAGCCCCAGGCGCCCGCCTCGGTGCCGCGGTTCGACTCGCCCCATCCGTGGAGCGCGATGAGCAGCGGCCAGCGGGCGCCCGGCTCGCGCTGCGGCGGCAGGAGCACCGCGGCGTGCGTGGGCCCGACGGGGCTCGCGGGGAGATTCCAGAGACGCTCGGTGAGGGTCGACGGGCGCCGCGTGGCGGGCGGCACCTGCGCGACGGCCACGAAGCGGACGAGCGCGGCGAGCACGGCGCCCGCGAGCGCGACGCGCGAGGCCCGCAGGAGGGCGCCGCGGGCGCGGCCTCCTGCGGCGAGGGGTGACGTCATCGAAGGGGGAGCGAAGGGGGCGGAATCAGCGGCCGCGGCAGGCGCCGAAGACGCAGAACTGACCGCGGCCGCAGGGGTTGCCGCAGCGTCCGCAGTTGGCGGTGTCGAAGTTGGTGTTGGTGCACCGGCCGCCGCAGAGCGTGCTGGTGGCCGGGCAGCCGCAGCGGCCGCCCACGCACACCTGGCCGGCGCCGCAACTGTTGCCGCAGGCGCCGCAGTTGGCGGCGTCGTTGTTGGTGTTGAGGCATCGACCGCCGCACGACGAGAGCGGCGCGGGGCACGTGCACGCGCCGCCGCTGCACCCGAAGGTGGCCGGGCAGCGGTTGCCGCAGGTGCCGCAGTTGTTCGTGTCGGTGTTGGTGTCGATGCAGCGGCCGCCGCACGACGAGAGCGGCGACGAGCACGCGCAGCGCCCGCCTACGCAGGCCTGCGTCGCGGCGCAGGCGTTGCCGCAGGCGCCGCAGTCGAGCGGGCTCGAGCTCGTGTCGACGCAGAACCCGCTGCAGAGCACCGTGGAGCCCGGGCACGCGCAGCGACCGCCCATGCAGGGCGTACCCGACGGGCACGAGGTGCCGCACGCGCCGCAGTTGGCCGGATCGGTCTGCACGTCGACGCAGCGGGTGCCGCAGGCGACGCGGGGCGACGCGCAGGTCATCGCCATGCAGGTGCCCGCGGTGCAGGTCGCGCCCGTGGCGCACGCGTTGCCGCAGCGGCCGCAGTTGGCGGGGTCGCTCTGCACGTCGACGCAGCGGTCGCCGCAGGTGGTGCGCGGCGGCGGGCACGGGGTGCCGCACACGCCGCCCACGCAGACCGCGGCGCCGGGGCAGATGTTGCCGCAGCCGCCGCAGTTGCCGGGGTCGGTCTGGGTGTCGGTGCAGCCGCCGCCGCACTCGACCTGCGGGGCCCGGCAGCGGCTCGCGCAGACGCCCGCGACGCACGCGGCGCCCATGGGGCACACGTTGCCGCAGCCGCCGCAGTTGTTGGCGTCGGCGGTGGGGTTGATGCAGCGGCCCGAGCACTGAATCTGCGGAGCCGCGCAGGTGGAGCCCACGCACGTGCCGCCGGTGCACATCTCGCCCGTGGCGCAGCGTCGGCCGCAGGCGCCGCAGTTGGTCGGGTCGGTGTTGAGGTTCGAGCAGCCGCCGGGGCAGATGCTGCGCGGGGGCATGCAGCCGGGCGGCGAGCCGCAGCGGCCGAGGAGGCAGATCTCGCCAGCGCCGCAGCGGTTGCCGCAGGTGCCGCAGTTGGTCGGGTCGATGCGGAAGTCGGTGCAGCCGCCGTTGCACGGGACGAGGGGCGCCGTGCAGCGCGCCTGGCAGCTCCCGAAGGAGCAGAGCTGGCCCGCCGCGCAGCGGTTGCCGCACGAGCCGCAGTTGGCAGGATCGTTGAGGGTGATGACGCAGGTGCCGCCGCAGCGGGCCGACGGGAAGGGGCACGTGAGCGTGCAGATGCCCAGGCCGCAGGCGGCGCCGGCGGGGCACGTGACGCCGCAGCGACCGCAGTTGGAGGGGTCGTTCTGCGTGTTGACGCACGACGAGCCGCAGGTGACGTTGGGCGCCGCGCAGGTGGTCTGGCACACGCCGGCGGAGCAGAGCTGGCCGTCGGCGCAGCGGTTGCCGCAGGCGCCGCAGTTGTTGGCGTCGGTCTGACCGTTGACGCAGGTGCCGCTGCAGTTGAGCTGCGTGGTCTCGCAGGCGACGGCGCAGAGGCCGCCGG
>CANMAT010000257.1 GCA_947494865.1 Deltaproteobacteria bacterium | reverse complement strand
GGGCGGAATCGACGGTGACGTCGACCGCTGTGTCGGCCGCCGCGTCGCGCGCCGCATTGTCGACGGTGGCATCAGTGGGAGCGAGCACCGAACTGCCGCCGCAGCCGGTCGCGAGGGCGAGGAGCGCGGCGTACGAGGGAATCAGCTCGCGGCCGCGCGGGCGGACGGGCAGGCGCATGGGTTCAGATTCGCAGGGCGGCGCGCAGCGGGTCGACGCGGGTGATGTACGGGTCGAGTCCGGCCGACGCCAGGAGCGTCGCGGCGATGTGGTCGGGCAGAATGGTCTGCCCCGCATCGGAGACCCGGTTGTTGCGAAAATCCCAGCGCATGGGGCCCATGCCAAGGTTGCTCGACGCGCCCACCACGGTGTTGCCGCGGATGCCCGCGCCCACCATCAGGCACGAGCTGGTGATGTGGTGATCGCGGCCGCCGAAGTTGTTGTACAGCGGCGTGCGCGCGAACTCGGAGAAGCACAGCACCGTGGTGTGATCGAGGAAGTTGCCCCCCTCGCGGTGCGGCGTGTTGCGCAGGTCGTCGAGCATGGCCGTGAGGGCGCGCACGCCCTGGTAGAGCAGCGGCGCGTGACCTTGATTGCCCACGAAGTGCGTGTCAGTGCCAACACCGAGCATCAGGCTCACGACCTGCGTCATGCCGCTCTTGATGGCCTGCGTGGCGGCCGCGGCGCGAGCGCCGGCCGCGTTGGCGTCGCCGATCGAGAAGCCGTAGCGGGCGCGGATCTGCGTCGCCGCCTCCGTCGTGGCCGACACGAACTCGAAGTTCGAGGCGAGGCGCTCGCGCACGATCTCGTCGGCCTGCGAGCGCGCGGCGCGCATGGCTGTGTAAAGCCCGCGGCGGTCGGCGGCCTCGGTGACGCACGGGCCCACACGCTGTCCGTATGCGCTCAGGGCGCGCTCCACGACGTCGCGCTCCTGGTATTGCGACGGGCCGAGGAGGAGCATGAGGTCATTGAGGCTGTCGACGCGGATCGCGTTGGCCGCGCCGGGCTGGCGATCGTTGTAGCTCTCGATGCGAAGCGAGAGGTTGGGCAGCGGTCGCCGCGGGGCCATCTGGCCCACGATCTCGGTGGCGATGTTGGTGCCGCGCGCGTTACTGCCGGCGGGAAACTTGCCGGTGAGAAAGTACCGGTAGCCGACCTCGTGGCCCACGGTGTTCATGTTGATGCCGCGCACGATGGTGGTGCAGTCGGCGAAGTCGGTGAGCTTCACCGCGTCGGCGACCTTGGCGGCGGCGGGGCCGTAGGCGATCGGCGACGCGGGGTCGGCCGGTCGCACGAGCTGTGAAGAGAAGCCCGAGAAGCCGTCGAGGTCGCTGTAGCGCGTCTCGATCTGGAAGCGCGCGCGCTCCGAGTCGGGGAAGTCGACGGGGTCGCGCGGGTCGAGGAACAGCAGCTGATCCCAGCCGCCGGGGAAGTAGCAGAAGATGAACGCGCGCCCCGCGGGGGGCGGGAGGTCACCGTAGGCCAGGTGGTTGAATCCGAACGAACCTACGGCCGCGCTCCCGATGGCGGCCGTGGTCGAGCCGAGCGCCTGGCGGCGCGTGAGGCGGAAGCGGGGGTTGTCGTCGTGCTTGCTCATGACGCTCCGTCTCTCGAGGCTCAGTAGGTGAGGAACAGCGGATCGGTGGTAAGCGCGACGCAGACCGCGCGCCACCCGTCGACGGGCGTGCCTGCGGCGGCGACGGGCGCTGCGGTGGCGGGCGCCGTCGAGGCGACGCGAAAGAGCTCGATGAGGTCATCGAGCACCGGGTCGTTGGGGCGTACGTCGCGGGCCCAGAAGCGCATCACGAGGTACGCGAGGTTGTCGCGCACGGCGGCTTCGCGCGTGGCGAGCGTGTCAGCCACACCCACGGTGCGCAGGAGAATGCGCTCACCGACCGGACGCGCCACATCGAGGGTGACGCCGTCGCGGCAGGCCTTGCGCGCGGCGTCGCCGACGAGCTTCGAGAACACCGCGCCGGGCTCGATGCTCTCGCTCGTGAAGGCGTTGTAGTCGGGCTGGCCCAGCGTAAGCGCAACGAGCGACAGCATGTCGGCGTTGGGGGCGTCGTAGAAGCCCGACGCGTAATCGGCCGAGAGGATGCGCCGCGGTTGCTGCCACGTGACGCCCACCGCGTTGAGGAGCGACGCGCGGAGCTGTCGCACGTTGAGGCGCCGCGCTGCTCGGCCGATGCGTCCGTCATTCATCGCGGGGTCGCTGAGCGGCGTGGCGCCCGGCGTCGAGCCGTTGGCGGAGCCTGGGTCGACCGGTGTTGCCGAGCCCGGGGTGGTGTTGTCGCGCGGTGTCGTCGGTGTCGTCGTCGGGGGCGCGACCACCGGCGGGGGCGTGACGGGCGGTGCGGTCGCCGCGGGAGGCGCTGCAGGCGACGCGGGCGTGGCGTCGGAGCAGCCCGCTGCGGCGCCGATGAGCGTAAGGATGAGGGCGAGGTGCGAGCGCATCAGTCGATCCTCCGGTAGGCGGGCGCGGTCACGATGGCACGAACGAGGGCGCGGTAGTTGTGCTGCGAGGCCTCGAAGGTGCGCACGAGCTCGGGGAGCACGCGACGCGACTCCTCGTCGTTCATCGGGCGGCCGACCAGGCGACGCCACAGGGTGTTCGTGGTGCAGGCCTGAATCTCGCCGGTCGACACTGCCTGTGACACGAGCGCACCCGGGCCCTGCTCCATGCGGCTCATTTCGTCGCGCGAGCGGTAGAGGGCGCTGAAGAGCGTGCCTGCGTAGCGCGAGCCGTCGGCATCTGCGACAGAGGTCACGTAGAAGCTACGGCAGCGGGCCGTGCAGTTCTGCCCGGTGTTGGCGCACTGCGCGCAATTGGGGTCGAAGGACGGGAAGTTCGTCGGGTCGAGGAACACCGACGAGCGCTCAGCCCAGCGGCCCCAATATGCGCTGAGCGGCTCGATCGACGAGTGGCAGTGCTGGCAGCCGCAGCGTTGCGCGAGGTTCGGCTCGCGGTTGCACGCGTCGTCGGGGGCCGGGAGGCCGGTCGCCGGGGGCTCGAAGGGCCTGCAAAGCAGCGCAGTGCGAAAGCGATCGATGCGAGCGCGCCAGGTGGGAAAGCGCCCGAGAAAGGCCGCCGTGGTGAGCACGCCCGCGTGCTCAGAGCCGCGCACATACTCGTGCCACGACTCGTCTTCGTAGGGGACGCGCGGGAGCATCGCGGGGTTGGCGGGCGGCGTGATCGCGAGCCCCGACATACGCGTAGACTGCTCGCGGAACAGCGTCGAGAGCGGGCCCGTGATGAACGACCGCCGCGTGGTGTAGGCGTTGTAGTAGTCCTCGTCGCGGGCGATCACGGATGCCACGATGCGCAGGGGCTCGTCGTTGAGCGCCTGACGGATGCGCCGCTCGGCGCGCGTAGCGAGCGTGCTCAGGCGTCCCTGCGAGGGCGTGCAGTACACGCCGTTGGGGCCGCAGCCGCACGAGGCGTCGATGCGCGCCGCCGGCGTGCACATCGCGCCCGTGTAGACGCTATTGGTGCGCTCCTGCGCTTCGTAGGCGCACACCTTCGTCCAGTGGCCCTCGGACCAGTACGGGCGCAGCAGGCGGAAGCCCTCGCGGCGCACGCGGAATGCCGTGTCCTGGTTGTTGCCCGTGAGGCCGTTGTCGCACGCGTTGACGACTTCGGTGTAGCCCGCCGGACAGGCCGCCGCGGGGTGGTCTCCGACGACCACGCGACCGGCCTCGACACGCTCCTTGGCGCGGTAGTCGGCGGCCACGAAGGCGCCGCCCACACCCGTTCCAACCAGGGCGCGGCAGTAGTTCGGACAGTGCGCCCAGTCGTCGTAGGGGAGGGGTACGTCGTCGCGGTCGTAGTAGTACCGCCGGGTGCGCGAGCGGGGCGAGAGGTAGTACGGCCGACCGTCGGCCTCGCGCAGCCACGTGGTGTCGCTCGCATCGACGTGCGGCGGAGGATACTCGAGCGCGTCGTCGCAGCCCGTCGCACCGCTTCCGCCGCGCAGCGCGCGGTCGCCGAGGCCCTGCCCGATGGTGAACGCGGCGCCGAGCGCGCGCGACTTGGCCACGCACGCCGGGTCCGTCGCGTTGTAGGCAGTGTTGCGCGTGAGGCAGCACGCGGGGTGCGTGGGGTTCGACGCCGTGCAGCACGACGCCGCCGTGAGCGCGCCGTTGCCCGAGGCGGGGCAGGCGGCCTCTTCCGTACGAGTGTCGAGCAGGTCGAGGTTGACCTCGGGGTTGACGCCCCCGCGCGTCATCCGCAGCCCACCCATCTGAATCAGGAAGCCGTCGAGGTTGGGCCACAGGAGGTCGGCATGCCACCGCGCCGACTCCTCGACGAAGGCCTCGCTGTTGAGCATGGCGTCGACCATCGCCGGGGTCACGGCGCCTGCGCGGCGCACGGCCTCGAGCTCGTCGACCGTGGCCGCGGTGCCACGCAGGTCGAGCGACAGCTGGCGGTACAGGCGCGTGGGCTCTGCGTCGGCGGCCGCGCACTGCGTAGCGGCGGTGTTGTCGGCCTGCGTGGCCCGCGCCGCCTCTTCGACGGGGGCGCCGACGCACGCCGTCGTGGCGAGCGCGAGCAGCGCCGCGAGCAGGTGCGGCGCGCCTTGTGGCCTCGCCGCGGTGTTCGAGCGTCTTCGCATGGTCATCGCGTCGCCCTCCTCGAGAGTCATCGGTACGTTCGGCGGAATCATGGTGCGACCGCGCGCGTGGCGAGCGGCACGATCACGGCGCGGTCGACGCGCACGCGGCCCGCGCACACGGTCACGAGATAGTGGTCGAGGTCTTCGCTCGCGGGGCCGCGCGTCACGCGCCCTACAGCGTCGAAGCGCGAGTTGTGGCACGCGCAGACGGAGGCCCCTTCAGTCTCGAGCGTGATGGTGCACGCCTGGTGCGTGCACAGGGCCGAGAAGGCGTAGAGGCCCGCCGCGTCGTGCCCTACCACGATCGACTGGGGGCGCAGGAGCGTCCACGTTGCGGTGCCGAACATGGTCACCGGCCCCACGTCGAGCCCGCGCGTACAGGGGTCGACCTCGGGGCCCGTGTCGCGCACGTCGGGGCCCGTGTCGCGCACGCCCGCTTCGCCGTCGCTCGCGTCGAGGGAGCCGTCGGCGCCCGCATCGAGCGCGCCCGCGTCGGGAGAAGGCAACGCGGTGCGCACGTCGTCGGCGACGCGCATCGACGGATCGACCATCACGCGGCCGCCGAGGAGAGCGACCGCGAAGTGGCGCAGCGGAGACACCGCGGGCCCCACGAGGACGCGGCCGTTGCCGTCGAAGCGCGAGCCGTGGCACACGCACTCGCTCACGCCCATGGCGTCGGGCTCGTTCACGAGGCAGCGCTCGTGCGTGCACAGCGCCGAGAAGGCGTAGAAGCCCGCCGCGTCGCGCGCCCCGATCGCGCGGGCTCCGGCGTTGAGGCGCCAGGTGCCGACCGCGAAGTCGTTGATGACTCCCACGTCGACGCCGCCCCCGGGCGGGCGCCAGCCCGAGGTGGTCGGCGACGCGATGCCGCCGTCAAGGTCGAGGAAAGGCTCCTTCGGCGCGTCGGGCGCAGCCGCCACGTCGTCGACTACCGCGGCCTCGTCGCTCGCGTCGGCCTCCACGGGGCGCACAAGCGTGCGCGCGCCGACGCGGTCGGACACGGCCTCGCCGGAGCACGCCACCGCAGCCGCAGAGCCGCTGAGAACGAGCAGGTGTCGACGCTTGAGTTCGATGTGCGAAGTGCTCATCAGCTCTATGGGGTGGAGAACAACGAACGCGGCGGCGGGGCGTAGCGGGTCGTCAACCGCTGCGCCTACACTCTATCGGCAATGGCGCCGCGGATTCCATGTATTTCACGCACAAAGCAACGCGATGCGCGTGGTGCATTGCTCGTTCAAGGGATGGTCAGGGATGTGACCGGCCACGGGTGTACCCGTCGCGCGCTGCGTCACGACGCGTTATCGCGCGTTGGTGCTGAAAGATGAAGCTCGGAGCTTTGATCCCCCGGGCACGATGCTTGAGTGCGACGCTGCGCCCTGGAGGTCACCGACCGATGAGCGTATGGCGCACGCGCAACGGATGGAAGCTCTTGACGATGTCAACCCTGCTCGCCACGGCCACCACGACGGGCTGTCTCGGTGAGCCAGAGCCCGACT
>CANMAT010000256.1 GCA_947494865.1 Deltaproteobacteria bacterium | reverse complement strand
GGTCGACGCGGCGCTCGGCGCGGCCCTCGTTCTCCTCGTCGTCGGCGTCGCGCTCGGTGTGAACCCACTTCGCGATGTGGTCGCTCGACCACCGCACGGCGGCGTTGATCTCGTTGTCGCTGAAGGCCCCCGGGGCGAAGCGCGCCACCGCGTCGCGGATGAGCCGCGCGTCGGTCACGAGCTCGGCCCAGTCCCACACCACGTCGCGGGCGCGGCGCATCCACCGGTCGAGGGGCTTCTGCAGCTCGAGCTCCACGCGCTTGCCGAGCGTAGCGCCCCGCACGCCGCCCATCTCGCGCTCGCCGCGGAGCCACTGCATCACGGCCGACACCTTGCGCGAGAGCCCCTCCGTGCCGAGCGACTTCCACGCCTTCTCGAAGGCCTCGCCGATGCCCACGCGCGCCGCGATGGCGCTGAGCTCGGCGTGCGCCGCGGCCTCCTCCCGCTCGATGCGCTCGTCGATGAGCCGCAGCATGAGCGGGTGCTTCTTGAGCCGCGCGACGGCCACGGGGGTGAGCTCGGCGTACTGCTCCGGCGCGCGCGGCAGGTGCCGCTGGCGCGTCTTCGCGATCCACTCCGAGAAGGTGGCCACGTGCACGCCCTCGACGCCCAGCGCGGGCAGCACCCGCACGATGTACGAAGCCAGCGCGCGGTTGAACACCACGATCATCATGCGGTCGGGCGAGAAGCGCTTCGGGGTGTTGAAGGCCAGCCACGCCATGCGGTGCAACCCGATGGTGGTCTTGCCGCTGCCGGCGCCGCCCTGAATCACCACGATGCCCGCGTGGGGCTTGGTGATCAGTTCGAACTGCCGCGGGTCGATGAGCGCGGGAATCTCCGGCAGGTGCTTGTCTTCGCGCCCGTCGACGCCGGCCCCGAGGCGACCGCGGGCGTTGCGCGCCGCGCGCCGCTCGTCGTCGGTGGGCGGACGCACCGCGCTCAGCTGTCCGCCCTCGAGCTTCGCGGTCACGTCGACGCCGCGCTGCCAGCCCTCCTTCGTGCGAAAGAACGTCCCCTGCGAGGCCACCACGCGGCGCAGCGTCCCCTCGCGGATCACCACCGCGCGGCGCATCACCATGGTGCCCTCGAGGGTGCGCCCGCCGATCTCTTCTTCGTACTCCTCGCCCTCGGCGTAGCGATAATAGATCTTCGACACGGGGGCGTCGCGCCAGTCGACCACGCGCACGCCGCTGTCGGTGTCGACGTACGTGTTGTTGCCGATGAGCACGTCGCGCACGCGGCCGTCTTCTTTGAGCTTCATGTGCCCGAAGTACGGCGACGACGCGTTCACGGCGCCGACGGTCACCTCGGCGCGGCGCGAGGCCACGTTGCGCAGCCGCTCCATCTCGGCGAGCAGGGCGGGCTGGTCTTCGAGGCGCGCCTGCCCGATCTCGTCGCGCAGCTCGAGGAGCTCGGCGTCGTAGTCCTTGCGCGTGGTGACGGCGCGGCTCTCGCGGGCCTTCTCCATCACGCGCGCGAGGGTCTTCTCCTCGTCGGCCACGACGCGGTTCATCTCGGGGTCGGCGGGCTTCGGTGCTTCGCTGCGAGGGTCGTTCATTGAGGGGCGGGCGTTGTAGTGCATCCTCCGCGGGTTGTCATTGTGTCGCTCTGGCCCCGAAGCTACGGTGCCGCGGGTGAGCCCCACGCTGGCCATCGAGGCGGCCGGACTGGTCATCGCCATCGCGCCGGTGCTGGTGCTGGTGCTCATCTTTCGCCACGCCGACGCGGCGCGCCCCGAGCCCAAGCGCGAGGTGCTCGCCACGATGACCCTCGGGTTTCTCGTGTGCGTGCCCGCGGCCGCCATCGAGGTGGCCGAGAAGCGCCTCCTGGGCCCGTGGGCGCTCCTGGGCGGGCGCTTCCTCGACGCCTACCTCGTGGCCGCGCTCACCGAAGAGGCCGCCAAGATGGCCGTGGTGTTCCTCTGGCCCTGGCGCCGCCGCTTCGACGAGGTGATGGACGGCATCGTGTACACCTCCGCCGCCTCGCTGGGCTTCGGCCTCCTCGAGAACCTCATCTACGTCGACGCGCGCTTCGCGGCGCTCTTCTGCACGGTGCCCGGCGTGGCCCCGCTGTGCAGCGGCCACACCGCCGCGGGCAGCCTCGAGGGCATCATCCTCGGCGTGGTGCGCGCCATCACCGCCGTGCCCATGCACGCGGTCTCGTCGGGCATCATGGGGTACTTCCTCGGCCGCGCGCGCTTCCACGATTGGAGCCCCGCGGCCGACACCTACGACGACATCCCCGACCTCTTGCCCGCGTTCATTCCGCGCCCCGCGGCGTGGGCGATCCTGGGGCTCCTCGCGGCGGTGTTCGTGCACGGCACCTACGACTGGGCCGTCTTCGCGATGGGCACGCGGCCGGTGATCTTCCTCGCGCTGCCGTTGATTCTGCTGGGGTCGGTGTACGCGCTCGTGCGGCTCGTGCAGCACGCGCTGCACATCGACGACGAGCGGCTGGGGGTCACCCGCCGCCCGTCGCTCGTCGACGCGATCAGCCCGCCGCGGTAGCGGGCGCGATGCCAATCACCAGGGCGTCGCCGTCGATGTCGAAGGTCTCCACGTGCACGCCCGTCGGGGCCTCGACGAAGCGCACCTCGCTGAGCGTCTCCGACGCGAGCCACGCGACGCGCGCCTTCGCCGCTTCGAAGAGGTCGCCGGCCACGCAGATCTCCGCCACCACCGTCTGATCGAGGCGCATGCGCGCCAGCTTGCGCGCCATCTGAATGCGCCGGCGCACCTCGCGGGCGAGGCCCTCCTCGCGCTGCTCGGGCGTCACGAGGGGATCGAGCGCCACGGCCACCGACGGGTGCGCCATGAGCGCGCTGTCGGAGCCCCGCGGGGCCCTGCGAATCTCGACGTCGTCGAGCGTGATGGCCTCGCCCGCCAGCGTGACGCTCGCGCCGTCTTCGAGGGTGAGAATGTCGTCGGGGCTCAGCTTCTCCACGAGCGCCGCGACCTCTTTCATGCGCTTGCCGAGGCGCGCGCCGAGCTTCTTGAAGTTGGCCTTGGCGCTCAGGGTCATCCACGCGCGCTCGTCGTGGCTCCACGCCACGCTCTGCACGTTGAGCTCGTCGGCCATGTACGCGCCCAGGGGACGCATCGCGTCGAGCACCGCGGGGTCGTGGTGAATCACCGTGAGCGCGCGCAGGGGCACTCTGCCCTTCACGCCGATCTGCTCGCGGAGGTTTCGCCCCATGAGCATCGCCTGCTCCATGCGGGCGACGGCGGCTTCGAGGGCCGCGTCGCGCAGCGCGTCGTCGGCCTGCGGAAACGCTTCGAGGTGCACGCTGGGCTTCGCGTCGGCGCGGCCGCGCGAGAGGTTGCGGTACATCACCTCGGCGAGAAAGGGCGTGAAGGGCGCCATCACCTTCGCGGTCGTGCGCAGCACCTCGTAGAGGGTTTCGAACGCGAGGCGCTTGTCTTCGGGCATCCCGTCGGCCCAAAAATGCCTGCGATTGAAGCGAATGTACGTGTTCGTGAGCCCCTCGATGAACGACAGCAGCGCGGGCACCACGTTGTAGAGCCGGTAGCCCTCCATCTCGGCGTTGGTCTGCGCGATGAGGGTGTTGAGGCGCGAGAGCACCCAGCGGTCGAGCACGTTGTCGCTCGCCTTCGCGTCGCCCCTGGGCGCGAAGCCGTCGAGCGAGGCGTAGCTCACGAAGAACGAGTACGCGTTCCACCAGCGGAGCAGAATGCGGCGCACGATGTCACGCACGCCCGTCTCGTTGAAGCGGATCTCCTGCGCGCGCACCACCGGCGAGTCGATGAGGTAGAGGCGCAGGGCGTCGGCCCCGTGCTGCTCGACGAGCTCGTTGGGGTCGGGGTAGTTGCGCAGGCGCTTCGACATCTTCTTGCCGTCGGCCGCGAGCACGAGGCCGTTCACCACCACGTGCTTGAAGGGCGCCTTGTCGAAGAGCGCCGCGCCCAGCACCATGAGCGTGTAGAACCACCCGCGCGTCTGATCGAGGCCCTCGGCGATGTACTCCGCGGGGAACGACTCTTCGAACACCGCGCGGTTGGTGAAGGGATAGCCCGCCTGCGCGTAGGGCATCGAGCCCGATTCGAACCAGCAGTCGAGCACCGGGTCGATGCGCTCGAGCGGCGATTTCCCCGTCGGCGAGGGGATGGTGATCTTGTCGACGAAGTGCGTATGAAGGTCGGTGACCTTCACGCCCGAGAGCGTCTCGAGCTCCTCGATGGAGCCCACGCACACGGTCTCGCCCTCGGCGTTGCGCCACACCGGGAGGGGCGTGCCCCAGAAGCGGTTGCGCGAGATGGCCCAGTCGCGCGCGCCCACGAGCCAGTTGCCGAAGCGCCCGTCGCGCAGATGTTCGGGCACCCACGCGGTGGTCGCGTTGGCGGCGATCACCTTGTCGCGAATGGCCTCGACGCGCACGAACCAGCTCTTCACCGCGCGAAAGATCAGCGGCGTGTCGGAGCGGTAGCAGAAGGCCACCTTGTGGGTCACCGTGTCGTGACGCAAGAGCGAGCCCTGCTGCTTGAGGCGCGCGATCATCACGGGGTCGGCCTCTTTGGGGAGCTTGCCCTCGAGGTCGGGCACCTCGGCGGTGAAGCGCCCATCGTCGTCGAGGGGGTTCACGAGGCCGAGTCCGTTGAGCTTGCCCGCGCGAAAATCGTCTTCGCCGTAGGCGGGCGCGATGTGCACTACGCCGGTGCCCGCGTCGAGCGTCACGTGGTCCGAGTGGATGATCTTGAAGGCCCCTTCGCTCGCCTTGTGGGCGAAGTACGGGAGCAGCGGCTTGTACCTGCGACCGAGGAGCGCTTCACCCTTCACGGTCTCCATCACCGAGGCGTCGTGCTTGGGCTTCGCGTGCAGAAACACCGACTCCCACAGGGCCGCGGCGAGGTAGTAGGTGCGCGCCGTGGTGCGGTCGTGGAGCTTCACGTAGTCGTGCTCGCGGTGCACCGCGAGGCCGAGGTTCGACGGGAGCGTCCAGGGCGTCGTGGTCCACGCGAGCACGAAGGTATTGGGCTCGTCTTCGAGCTCGAAGGCCACGGTGAGCGCAGGGTCTTGCACCTCGCGGTAGTCTTGCGTCGCCTCGAAGTTCGAGAGCGCCGTCGAGACGCCGATCGAATAGTGAACGACCTTGTGGTCCTCGTAGATGAGCCCTTTGTCCCACAGCTGGCGGAACACCCACCACACGCTCTGCATGAACGTGGGGTCCATGGTGTAGTAGGCGTTCTCCATGTCGACCCAGCGGCCGATGCGGCGCACGGTGCGCTGCCACTCGCTGGTGTAGCGCTTCACGATGCCGCGACACGCTTCGTTGTAGGTGTCGACGCCGAGCGCGAGCACCTGCTTGCGGTCGCTGATGTTCAGCTGCTTGTTGATCTCCTGCTCCACCGGAAGACCGTGGCAGTCCCACCCGAAGCGACGCTCGACGTGGTAGCCGCGCATCGTCCAGTAGCGGGGCACGATGTCTTTCAAAATGCCCGCGAGCAGGTGACCGTAGTGCGGCAGCCCCGTCGCGAAGGGAGGGCCGTCGTAGAAGCTGTAGCGGGGGGCGCCCTTCGTGGCCTCGAGGGTGGCCTCGAAGGTCTTCTCGGCGTCCCACCACGCGAGCACGTCGCGCTCCTGCGCGGGGAGGTTCACGGCGGCGGAGACGGGCTCGTAGAGCGAAGCGTTCGGTTCGGTGGTCATGCTTGCGTCGCTGGTCAAAAGAGGGGCGCGAAGGGTGCGACGCACCCGCACACGGGTCAAGACGCGAGTGCGCTCGACGGGAGTGCGCGCGCTCAGGTATCCACTCGGGCCATGCGCAGCGCGACGTGGTGGTGCCTCCCCCTGGTGATGCTCGGCTGCTCCGATCCGCCGTCGGTAACAGCCTCCGACGCGTCGCCCGATGTGCTCCCCGACGTCGCCGCCGACGTAGCTCCTGACGTCACCGCCGACGTGGCGCCCGATGTTGCCACCGACGTCGCGCCCGTCGACGCGCCAACGGGCGCGTGCGGGCGCATGCCTCCGCGCACGGGTCAGTGGTACGAGACCCTCCGCTCCGGCGGCGTCGATCGGCGCTTCTATGTGTCGGTGCCCGCGAACTACGACCCCGCGCGCCGATACCCCGTGGTGTTCGGCCTCCACGGGCGCGACTACGACGGCGTTCGCATGCGCGCATACCTCGC
>CANMAT010000255.1 GCA_947494865.1 Deltaproteobacteria bacterium | reverse complement strand
CGCGCCACTCGGAGCCCGACGCCCGCTCGTGCACGAGGTCGAGCGTGAGAAAGCCGGCGTTGTGACGGTTGTTGCGGTACTGCGGCCCCGGGTTGCCCAGGCCTACGATGAGCTTCATGGGCCGCGTCTCGGTGCGTGGCGAGAATGAGGAGACCGCGCGCCGGGCGCCCGCGCGCTGCGGGTGCCCGACGCGCTGAAGGTCTCAGATCACTTCTTCTTCGCGGCGGGGGCGGCGGCCTTCGCGTCCTTCGCGGGGGCGGCGGCCTTCGCGTCCTTCGCGGGGGCAGCGGCGGCGGGGGCAGCGGCGGCGGCGCCGGGCGCAGCGGCGGCCTTCTCTTCCTTCTCGGGGGCCACGATGGAGGCGACCGTCTGCCCGGCGTCGAGCTTGACCGTCACGCCGTCGGGGAGGCCGAGCTCGCGCACGTGGAGGCTCTGCCCGAGCTCGAGGTTGGTCACGTCGGCCTCGATCTTCGCGGGGATCTTGTCGGGCGTCGTAACGACCGGCAGCTCGCGGTAGATCTGGCGCAGGAGGCCGCCCTGCGTGGCGACGCCCTTCGACTTGCCCGTGAGAATGAAGGGCACGCGCACGACGATCTTGCGGTCGAGGGTGACCTTGTAGAAGTCAGCGTGCTCGAGGGCGCGCGTGACGGGGTGGTACTCGTACGACTTGAGGAGCGCGAGGCTCGTGACGCCGTCGACCGAGAGGGTGACCACCGTGTTGCGGCCGAGGGGGGCGTTGAGAATCGCCTTCACGTCCTTGGCGTAGATGGCGATCGAGTGGCCCTCTTCGCCGGGGCCGTAGGCCACCGCGGGGAGCTTGCCCTCGTTGCGGACGCGGCGGGCGGGGCCCTTGCCGGTGCCCGAGCGCGTGGTGGCGGTAACCGTGATGCTGGTCGTGGTCATGGTCTTCGGTGATCTTTCTCCCCCATCCGTTTGGCGCCTGCGCGCCTCGCGGCCGTGGGACCCTCGCGCGACGACCTTCGCCGCTTGCCAGAGGGGGCCGCGCTCGTACTCCAACACCGCCCCTCGTGTCTAGAGGTCGGAGGGGGCTACGCGAGGAAGGGGTCGTCGGCCTCGATGAGCTCCGGGGGCGCGAAGGAGAAGGTGTCTCGCACGAAATCCCAGAAGGCCGTGCGGCGCCCGTCGTCGATGTTGGTGAACTCGATGCCGAGGCCCTGCACCTCGCCCGGCGCGCTCACCCGGCGCACCGCGGCGTCGAGCACGAAGACCGCGCGGGTGATGGGGTGCACCACGTCGATGATGATGGCCGTGCCCACGGGGAGCACCAGCTCGGTCACGATGAACATGCCGCCCTGCGACACGTCGCGGCTGTAGAGCGTGCGCAGCTCGTCGACGGAGCGGAGCTCGAGCTCGAGGCCCGCGGCCACGCGCGGAAACTCCCTGCGAATGGGCTCCGGCGAGGCCGGCGGCGCGACCGACACGGGCTTCACGACCGCCTCCGGGTGCGTGCGCTCCATGCGGTTTACGTAGGCCGACCAGGTGCTGTTGGTGGTCTTGTCGACGGCGTAGAACTGCACCCCTACGCCGGGCACGCGCCCGCCGGCGTTGCCCCGCGGCACGCAGTGAACGGCCATGCCGTGGAGCGAGAGCTTCTCCCCCGTGTCCGAGAGCTCGAGCTCGAGCTTCACGAGCTGGCGCAGATCGGGCGGAGTGTCGGTGCGCAGGAAGACCCCGCGAAACCCGATGTCCTCCGTGAGCAGGTCGAAGCGCTCACGGCCGTACCGCAACGTCGCGCGCATCAGCACGCGAAACCTCTTGTCGATCCGCAGTTCCTTGCCACGCATGGAAATAGCGGTAAACGCATCGCGCGCTCATGACAAGCGCGCGTTGACGCCGAGGCGCAAAACGCGCTCAGCGTGTTCGAGCTTCGTACACTCGGAGCGCCGCGCGGGTGATCTAGACGAAGAGCGAGCTGATGGAGTCGCTGTTGTGAATGCGCCGGATGGCCTCGGCGAGGAGCTTCGACACCGTGGCGACGCGGAACTTCGAGCAGTTCTTCGCCTCGTCGCGCAGGGGGATCGAGTCGGTGACGATCACCTCGGTGAGGGGCGAGTCGACGATGCGGTTCACCGCGGGGCCCGAGAGCACCGCGTGGGTGGCCGCGGCGTAGATCTTTCGCGCGCCCTCGGCGTGGAGCGCCCGCGCCGCGTTGGTGAGCGTGCCCGCGGTGTCGATCATGTCGTCGAGGAGCACGCAGTCGCGGCCCTTCACGTCGCCGATGATGTGCATCACCTCGCTGACGTTGGCGCGCTCGCGGCGCTTGTCGATGATGGCCAGCGAGGCGTTGAGGCGCTTCGCGTAGGCCCGCGCGCGCTCCACGCCGCCCGCGTCGGGCGACACCATCACGGGCTCCTCCATCGGAATGGCCCGGAGCTGCTCGAGCAGCACGGGCATCGCGAAGAGGTTGTCGACGGGGATGTTGAAGAAGCCCTGAATCTGCCCCGCGTGCAGGTCGACGGTGACCACCCGGTCGACGCCCGACGTGGCGATGATATCTGCCACGAGCTTGGCGGTGATGGGCGTGCGGCCGGCCACCTTGCGGTCTTGCCGCGCGTAGCCGTAGTAGGGCATCACGGCGGTGATGCTCGCCGCGCTCGACCGACGGAGGGCGTCGGCCATGATGAGCATCTCCATGATCGAGTCGTTCACGGGGGTGCACGTGCTCTGGAGCAGGTACACGTCGACGCCGCGCACGTTCTCGCCGATCTCGACGGCGATCTCGCCGTCGGAGAATCGCCCGACCTTCACGCGACCCAGCGGCACTTCGAGATATCCCGCCATGGCCGCCGCGAGGGGCGCATTGGCGTTGCCCGAGAAGAGTGAGATCGACTTGAACATCGCTCTGCCTCGCCCTTGAAATTTGCGCTACCAGAGTGTGCCGCGGGGCCACCGCTGGGGGCGCAAGTTGTCGTTCGCGAGCGGCGTCTAACACCCCATCAGAACGGGTGTCAAACGTTCCGCCGAAACGCGCCCATCGCGCGAGGCACACGCGCACGCGCGGCCTCGCGCGGAGAGGCCGCTGTGATAGCGTCACCGCGGGTCGCGACCTCTCATGCGCAGCGCACCGGCACTCACGCTCGCGCTCGTCGCGTGCGCCCCTGCGGCGTACGCGCAGACCGCGCCCGCGCGCGACGACGAGGGCGCCAACGAGGCCGTCGTGCGCCGCGTCCGCCCCGCGCGCGAGGCCACGCGCCGCACCGTCGACGCCCACGAGGTGCAGCGCATCCCGGGCACCAACGGCGACGCGCTGCGCGCCATTCAGAACATGCCCGGCGTGGCGCGGCCGCCCTTCGCCACGGGGCTCATCGTGGTGCGCGGCGCGGCCCCCGAAGACACCGCCATCTTCGCCGAGGGCGGTGAGATTCCGCTCGTGTACCACTTCGGCGGGCTCACCAGCGTGTTCCCGTCGGACCTGCTCGAGCGCATCGATTTCTATCCGGGCAACTTCGCGGCGCGCTACGGCCGCGTCTCCGCGGGCGCCATCGACGTGGGGCTTCGCTCTCCGCGCGGCGACCGCTTTCACGCCATGGCGCAGGCCAGCGTGATCGACGCGGGCTTTCGCATCGAAGGCCCCATCGCGCGCAACCTCACGTTTCTCGTGGCCGCGCGGCGCAGCTACCTCGACGCCACGCTGGGGCTCGTGTCCGACCTCCTGCCCTTCGCGTCGATCAAGCTCCCGGTATACTGGGACTGGCAGGCGATCGTCGAGTGGCGGCCCACCGCGCGCGACCGCGTGCGTCTGCTGGGCTTCGGCTCCGACGACTCGCTCGCGTTTCTCTTCACCGAGCCGCAAGACGTCGACCCCACCCTGAGCGGACGCGTCGACACGGGCCTGTGGTTTCACCGCGCGCAGGCCGTGTGGGAGCACCAGTTCGCCGGCGGGTCTTCGCTGCGCGCGATGCTCTCGGCGGGGCGCGACGTCAACGACGTGCAGTTCGCCCGCGTAGCGAGCCTGCGCGTCGACCGCGCGCCCGTAAACGCCCGCGTCGAGTACGCCCGCACCATCGCGCCCGGCACCCGCTGGAACGTGGGCCTCGACCTCGCCGCGGGCCCCGCGCGCTTCACCTTCCGAGGCCCGCGTCCGCCCGGCCTCGGCAGCGGCGTGGTGACCTCCACGGCCGACCTCGAGCCCGTCGCCACCGACGCATCGGGCACCGTGCTGCGCCCCGCCCTGTGGACCGACCTCGAGCTCTCGCCCTCGCCCGACGTGCGCTTCGTCCCCTCGCTGCGCGTCGACTACTTCAACGACATCGGGCGCGTCACCGTGTCGCCGCGCGTGGCCTTTCGCGTGCGCCCCGCGGCGCGCTGGTGGGTGAAGGGGGGCGTCGGCCTCTTCATGCAGCCGCCGCAGTTTCAGCAGACGCTCGACGCGCCCAACCTCGCGTCGACCTCGAACCAGCGCGTGGGCAACCCCAACCTCGCGCCCCAGCGCGCGTTGCACTACAGCCTCGGCTTCGAACACGATTTTTCGTCGGTGATCTCGCTCTCGGCGGAGGGCTTCGTGCGCACCGTCGACGACCTCGTGGCGCAGTCGGGCGCCCCCAGCGCGCGCGTGCCCTACGCCAACGCGGGCGCCTCGCGCGCCTACGGCATGGAGCTTCTTCTCAGGCACCGCGCCACGTCGCGCTTCTTCGGGTGGATCGCGTACACGCTGTCGCGCACGGTGATTCGCGCGCGACCCGACGCGCCGTACGACCTCACCGACTTCGACCAGACGCACATTCTCACCGCCGTGGGGTCGGTGAACCTCGGCCGCGGGTGGACGGTGGGCGCGCGCTTTCGCTACGTGACCGGCACCCCCAACGCGGCCCTCACGGGCGCGTTCTTCAACGCCGACACGCTCGTGTACGTGCCCGTGTACGAGGCCGTCACATCGCAGCGCATCACCGATTTTCACCAGCTCGACCTGCGCGTCGACAAGACGTGGACGTGGTCGCGCGCCTCGCTCACGCTCTTTCTCGACGTGATGAACGTGTACAACCGCGCCAACGCCGAGGGCTCCGCCGACAGCTTCGATTACCGACAGCGCGGCCTCACCACGGGGCTCCCCATCGTGCCGAGCCTCGGCCTGCGCGGAGACATCTGATGCGCGCCTCGGTGATCGCGCTCGGGCTCCTCGCGGTCGCGTGCAGCGACACCGACTTCACCCCGCGCTGGCGCGTCGATCGCTTTCGCCTGCTCGCCGTCGTAGCTGACACACCCGACGCGCGACCGGGCGACACGGTGACCCTCACCGCCGTCACCGCCGACCGCCCCGGGGTCACGTCCGACGTCGCGCTCGTGTGGCTCCCGTGCGCGCGCGTCGCCATCGACAACAACACCGGCGCCCGTACGTGCTCCGATGCTGCGCCCACGGTCGTGACGGGCAATCCCGCGCGCGTGACGCTCACCGAGGCGCCCCTCGACGGCGCCCCGTGGACGGTCTTCGGCCTCGCGTGCGCGGGCGCTCCGCGGTTCGCTGGGGCATCGCTCGTGCCGCGCTGCGAGGGCGGCGAGGGCGAGGTGTTCGTGCGCACGATTCGTCAGCGCGGCGCGGTCGCCAACCACAACCCGCACATCGCGCGCATCACCTTCGACGGCGCGGAGTTGCGCGAAGAAGTGAGCGGCCGCGTGGCGCCGTGCGCGCTCACCGACGCCGACGAGCGCGAAGAGCGTTGCGCGGCTCACACGCTGCGCGTCGAGTTCGCCGAAGGCTCGCGAGAGAGCGTTGTCGAGGTGCAATCCGATGGGTCGACGCGCACAATCCCCGAGTCGCTCGTGACGGAGTTTCTCGTCGACGGCGGCGACCTCGCAGGCGCGTTTCGCAGCGACAACGACAGCGAGGGCGGGGCGGCGTCGCACGCCAACACGTTTCGCGCGCCCGCGGCGGGCACGGTGCGCGTGTGGGTGATCGCGCGCGACGGCCGCGGGGGCTTCGACGTCGCGCGGCGCACGCTCGCGTTGGGGATGTAGGTCCAGTGGGCTGGCCGGGGTTTGCCGGGTCCCCCGGCGGCACCACCGGGCAAATGCATGGCGCCGCATCGGGCGATGCCCGGCGCTCCGTGGGTGGGCTCATCGACTCGCGCTGCACAGCCCACCTACTGGCGCGCAGCGATGGGCGCACTGTCTGATAGGGGTAGGGACGGCCGGATTGATCCCGG
>CANMAT010000254.1 GCA_947494865.1 Deltaproteobacteria bacterium | reverse complement strand
CTGTTCGAAGCCCGCGCCGAGCCCGGGGCGCGCGAGCGCCACGCCGAGCTCGTGGGCGCGCGAAGCCGGGTCGTAGAGGGCGCCCAGCCAGCCGCGGTAGCGCCGTGTCATCGCGTGAACGGGGGCGGCGGCCGAATCGTCGAGCAGCGCGCTCGCCTCGCGGTGCGCCCGCGCGAGGGCGGCGAGGTCGGGCGCCTCGCGGCCTCGCTGCGCCGCGCGCGTGAGCGAGCGCACGACGAGGTACCGCGCCACGGGCGACCACGGCGACGCGGCGTCGTCGGCCACCGCGCGAAAGCGACGCTCGGCCTCGTCGTAGCGCCCCGCGTAGAAGTGGGCCGCGGCGATCTGGTAGGCGCGGTCGCGGCGCTGCTCCATCGTAGTTGTCGACGAGAGCTCCGAGGGCACCCTCCCGGGCGCGTCGCCGCAGTTCGAGAACACGGCGTCTTGCGCGTCGATCCACGCGCGCACGGCGTCGGGCGAGGTCGCATCTCGCGTGAGGCGGGCGCGCAACGCCTCGGCCGCCGCGCGAAACGCGTCGCCCAGGCAGTTGTTGGTGGCCGCTCCGTGCGACCACCACCCGCTCGCGATCTCGGGCCCCGGCGCCCCCACGGCGGCCGCGCGCTCGTTGCGCCACACCGACGGGTCGGGGTCGTAGCCCCCCTCGTCGGGCGGAGCCTCGTCGACGGGCACCGACGGGTCGATCGCGCGCGGGTCCACGTGCCGGTGCGAGCGCCGCACGTGCCGCACGAAGCCCGCGCGCTCCTCGTCGTCGAGAGGGGCGTCGGTGAGCGCGCGCCAGGCCACCACGAGGTCGCCCCGGCGCCACGCGCCCCCGTCGGGGATCACCCCCACGCGCCCCGCGGCGAAGGCCTGCAGCGGCAGGTCGGGGTGCCGCGTGTTGACGTACACCGGCCCCGTCTCGGGATCGCCGCCGCACGCGCGCGACGGCGCGGCGCGCGCGAGTGCGGCGGTCGTAGCGAGGGCGAGCGCGAGGAGCCGTCGGCGTGTGGTGGGCGTCACGGCGCGGTTGTATCGCAGCCCGCGTGCCGCGCGGCCCTCCGTGGGAACTCATACGTCGCGCCGTGGGGCGGGGCACGCGCCGCCGTGGCCCACGCGCGACGCCCGTCGATGGTACCGTCGCGCCGCCATGAAGCTCCGAGAGATCACGCCGCTGCTCGAGTCGATCGCTCCGCTCCGGTACGCCGAACCGTGGGACAACGTGGGCCTCCTCGTCGGCGACCCCGAGGCGTCGGTCTCCCGGGCGATGCTCGCGATCGACTGCACCGAGGCCGTGTTCGCCGAGGCCGTCGCCCAGCGCTGCGAGCTCATCATCGCCTACCACCCGACCATCTTCGAGGGCCTCAAGCGCCTGCACGCGCGCTCGGTGGTGTACCGCGCCATCCGCGAGGGGGTGGCCCTCTACGCGCCGCACACGGCTCTCGACGTGGCCGACGGCGGCACCAACGACGTGCTCGCCGACCTCGTGGGCATGACCGCGCGCGCGCCCCTCCGCGTCACGCGCCCCGACGAGGCGAAGGGCCTCGGCCGCGTGGGCCCCGTCGCGCCCGTCGAGCGCGCCGCGCTGATCGAGCGCATCAAAGAGGGCCTCGGCCTCGCGCACGTGCTCGTGGCCGGGCCCGTCGAGGGCGTGGTCGACCGCGTGGCCGTCGGCGCGGGCGCCTGCGGCGACATGATCAAAGAGGCCCTCGCGTCGGGCGCGGGGCTGTACCTCACCGGCGAGATGCGCCACCACGACGCGCTCCGCGCCGCCGCGTCGGGGCTCACCGTGGTGTGCGCGCTGCACTCCAACAGCGAGCGCGTCGCCCTCGCGCGCCTCGCCGACCGGCTGCGGGCCGCGATGCCTGCCGTGGCGGTCACCGTGAGCGCGCGCGACCGCGACCCCTTCACCGTGCGCTGAGCGTCGCGCGGCGCCCCCGCCGCCGTGAAACAGTGTTCCAGGTGACCGCTTCACGCCCCGCGCGGTGTACGCTTCGGGGCATGTCGCGCGCCGCAGCCCCCGCCGCTCGGGTCACCGCCCTCGCCCTCGAGTCGCTCGCGGGGCCCACGATGCTCCTCGACGGGGCGCTGCGGGTGCTCTCGGCCTCGCCCGGGGTCGAGGCGCTCCTCGGCGAGCCCGTGCCGACGGGCGCGCTCGCGACGCGGGTGCTCTGCGGCCAGTCGGTCGATCGGCCTATCGCCGAGGCCCTCGCCGCCGGTCGGGCCATCGTCGGCACCGTGATGCGCCCGCGGCGCGACGGCTCGCTGCGCGCGCTGCGCGTGCGGGCCACGCCGCTCGTCGACGATGGCGCCGCGGCGGGCTGGCTCCTCGCCCTCGACGAGCAGCCCTCCGACGGGGGCGGCCCCGACGCGCCGACGCGCTTCCACGGCATGCTCACGCGCGACGCCGCGATGAAGCAGGTGTTTCACGTGTTGGAGCGGGCGGCGCGGCGCGACATGCCCGTGCTGGTGCGCGGCGAGACGGGCGCTGGCAAGGAGCTCGTCGCGCGCGCCGTCCACGCGCTGTCGCCGCGGGCGAAGGGACCCTTCATGGCCATCAACTGCGCGGCCCTCCCGGCGTCGCTCCTCGAGAGCGAGCTCTTCGGGCACGTGAAGGGGGCGTTCACGGGCGCCCTGCGCGAGCACGCGGGCATCTTTCGCTCGGCCGACCGCGGCACTCTCTTCCTCGACGAGGTCGCCGAGATGCCGCCCGAGCTGCAGGCCAAGCTCCTCCGCGTGCTCGAGACGCACACGGTGATCCCCGTCGGCGGCACCGACCCCGTGGCCGTCAACGTGCGCATCGTGGCCGCCACGCACCAGTCGCTGCGCCGCGCCGTCGAGCTCGGTCGCTTCCGCGCCGACCTCATGTACCGCCTGCGGGTGGTGCCCGTGTTCCTCCCGCCGCTGCGGGCACGGCGCGGCGACGTCGCGCTCCTCACGCAGCACCTCGTCGACGAGCTCAACGCCGCGGGCGAGCGCCACGTCGCGCGCGTCGCGCCGGGCACCCTCGCGGCCCTCACGCGGTACCCGTGGCCCGGCAACGTGCGCGAGCTGCGCAACGCGCTCGAGTACGCCTTCGTGATCGGCGAGGGGCCGGTGCTCAACGAGGCCGACCTGCCGCCCGAGGTCACCGCCCCCGAGCGCGCGGAGGAGACCGCCGCCACGGCGGTGAACGCGCCCCCCGAGCTCGGCGGCTCCCCCGAGGCGCAGCGCATCGAGCGGGCCCTCGAGCGCGCCAACGGCAACCGCACCCGCGCGGCGAAGATCCTCGGGATGAGCCGCGTCACCCTCTGGCGCCGCATGCGAGAGCTCGCGATGGCGCACGACGCGTAGCCCCGCGGTCGAGCGCCTGCGACGCGTCTCGCGATGGTTCGCCCCCGAACGATCACGCCCCCGGGTGCGCGGAAGCGCTTCGCACGATGGTCGTACGGGCGCGAACGACTGCGCCCCGCATCACGGTGAAAGGTGTCGCGCGCGGGTGCCCCAAAATGCAAAACGCCCCCTCTAGCGTGTGGCGAGAGGGGGCGAACTGCAGATCAGTTGCGGGGGCAGGATTTGAACCTACGACCTTCGGGTTATGAGCCCGACGAGCTACCAGGCTGCTCCACCCCGCGTCGAGTGGGAGCGGCGTTGTATCTTTGCTCCCTCCAACTGTCAACGAGATTCGCTACGAGCGCCCGCGGAACTTGCCGCGCGGCTTCTCGTCAGCCCGCTCGCGACGGGGCGCGGCGCTCGGACGGCCCGCCCCTCGCGCGGCGTCACGCGGAGCACGCGGCGCCGGTGCGCCCTCGCGCCGAGGCGCGGCGTCACGTGGAGCCCGCGGCGCCGGTGCGCCCTCACGCCGGGGCGCGGCGTCACGCGGAGCCCGCGGCGCCGGTGCGCCCTCGCGCTTCGGAGCGGCATCACGCTTCGGTGCGCCGTCGTAGCGGCGCTCTCCGCCCTCGCGCTTCGGCGCTGCGTCACGGCGCGGGGCCCCCTCGCGCTTCGGCGCGCTGTCGTAGCGGCGCTCTCCGCCCTCGCGCTTCGGCGCTGCGTCACGGCGCGGCGCTCCCTCGCGCTTCGGCGCGCTGTCGTAGCGGCGCTCGCCGCCCTCGCGCTTCGGTGCGCTGTCGTAGCGGCGCTCGGCGCCCTCGCGCTTCGGCGCAGCATCGCGCTGCGGAGCCGACGCGAAGTGGCGCTCGCCGCCCTCGCGCTTCGGAGGCGTTTCGAAGCGTCGCCCCGCGGCCTCGCGCTTCGGACGCGCCTCCGTCGGAGCGGGGGCCGCACCGCGGAGGGGGCGCTCGGCGGGCGCCTCGCGACGCACGGGACGCTCGGCGGGGGCGGGTGCGCCGCGGCGCGCGGAGCGCTTCGTCGCCGGTACGCCTTCGCCTTCGGGCTCCTCGAAGTCGTCGGGGGTGGGCTCGCCGAGCGTGCCCTGCTCGAGCGGGCGCAGGTAGCGAACGCGCAGCGAGGTGACCTCTTTGTCGGTGAGCGCGCGCACGTCGCCAGGGCGCAGGCCCTCAGTGGTGACGTCGGCGAACGAGAGCCGCACGAGGCGCATCACGAAGAGGCCCGTGGCGTCGGCCATGCGGTGAATCTGTCGGGTGCGGCCCTCGCGAAGGGTAACCTGAATCCACGTGGCGCCTGCCCCCGTCGACGAGTCTTCGCCGGGGGGAGCGAGGCGGAGCACGTGCACGTCGGCGGGGGCCGTGCGCACGGCGCGCTCATCGGGGTCAGACTCGGTAGGCGGGAGCACCACGCCGTTGCGCCACGCGTCGAGCTGGCCGTCGGTGGGGGTGCCGCGCACCTTGGCCACGTACACCTTGGCCACGTGATGGCGCGGGTGGAGCAGGGCCTGCGCGAGCGCGCCATCATTGGTGACCAGGAGCGCGCCCGACGTGTGAAAATCGAGGCGGCCGATGGGGAACACGCGCTTGCCGAGGCTCTTCACGTACTCGGCGATGGTGGGGCGCCCCTCGGGGTCGTTGAGCGTCGTCACCACCCCGCGCGGCTTGTGCACGATGGCATACACGGGCGACTCCATCACGATGCGACGACCGTCGACCTCGACCTTGTCGTGGTGCGGATCGACGCGGAGACCCATCTCGGTGACGACGCGGCCGTTCACGCGAACGTGACCGGCGACGATGAGCTGCTCGGCATGACGGCGGGAGGCGATGCCGGCGCGGGCCAGCACCTTCTGAAGACGTTCCTGATTCATGAATCCTCGTAGAGAGCGGTATCGCGCGCGATCACGGCGCGGGCGGAGCAGTCGGGGCAGCAGGGGCAGTCGGAGCAGCAGGGGCAGTCGGAGCGGCGGGGGCAGTCGGAGCGGCGGGGGCGGCGGTCGTCGGCGTCGCGGGGGCTGCGACGCCCGCGTCGGCGGTCGACATGGCGCCCATCGTGCCGTCGCTCGGCTGCGTGGCCGAGGCCGCGGAGGCATTGGCCGACGGGAGGCGCAGCGGTGCGATGCGGTCCGTGCGGTCCCACCGGTCGGCGCGGCCGTCGTGGTCGTAGTCCCACCCCATGCGCACCACGTGGCCGCGCGCATCGTAGAACTCCCAGTAGTCGGGGCGAAAATCCAGCGCGTTGTCGCTCTGGAGTTCGCGCTCGGCGCGGTACGGCCGATGGTCGCGGTAGTACATGCGCATGTCGATCATGCCGTCGCGGTTCGAGTCGAACTCGCGGCGCACCACCTCGCCGTTGTCGAAGTAGGTGATCACGTCGAGCTGGCCGTCGAAATCGCGATCCTCCTCTTCACGCAGGGTGCGGCCCGCGTCGCTGTAGAAGCGAAACATGTCCTTCGTGCCGTCGTGGTTGAGGTCGACCTCACGGCAGATGAGCACCGGGTGGGCGTCTTGCCCCTCGCCCACGATCTGAAACACCTTGCGCACGTCGGGCACGCCGTCGGCGTTCGTGTCGTACTCGCTCGACGAGCGCCCCGCGCCCGTCACGTCGCAGCGTCGGCGGTCGTCGCGCGACGTGTTCGTGGCCAGCGTCGAGGGCGTGCGAATCGCCACGCGGCGCGCCGAGCTCGCCGTCGACTCACACGCGGCCGAGAGCGCGGCGACCACGAACATCCCGTACACCTTCTGGATCTTCATCGGCGTGCCTCCTGGGGCTTGCGCGGAGGTGGCGTCGCGGCGGCGGGCGTCGCAGCAGCGGGCGTCGCGGCGGGCGTCGCGGCGGG
>CANMAT010000253.1 GCA_947494865.1 Deltaproteobacteria bacterium | reverse complement strand
GCGACCGCCGCGTCGAAGAGCGCGTCCTGTTCATCCCCGAAGAGCCCGAAGACCCCGCCGCCGCCGAGCTGCTCGTCGCCCGCGGCCTCTCCGACGGAGACGCCGTCGTGCTCGACCCGCCCGCCGCGCTCACCGACGGCGCCGCGGTGTCCCCATGAGCCGCGCCCTGAAGCGCGTCTCTGCGTCGGTGTTGCTCGTGTGCGCGATGCAGTCGACGGCCCTCGCGCAAGGCGCGCTCACGCTCAACGAGCGCGAGGTCGAGCGCCGCGTGCGCGCCGTCGCGCCGGCGGTGCGCGCGCAGCGGGCGGCCCTCGCGCAGGCCGAAGCCGAGCGCGATCGCGCCGCGCGGGCGCTGGTCCCAGACCTGTCGGTGAGCGCGCGATACACCCGGCTGTCGAGCGTACCCGAAGCGTTTCGAAGCTTCGGAGGCGTGGCGTTTCCGCAGCTGCTCGATCAGCTCTCGGCGCGCGCGACGCTCACGCTGCCGGTCAGCGACCTCTTCACCCGCGCGCTGCCCGCGCTCGCGGCGGCCGGCGCGCGCACCGAGGCCGCCGCGCTCGAGGCCCGCGCGCAAGAGGCCCGATCGGTGCTCGACGCGCAGAGCACGTACCTCGCGTGGCTGCGGGCCCGCGCCGCGTTGGCCATCGCCCGCAGCACGCGCGAGTCCTTCGAGCGCCAACGCGACGACACCGCGCGGAGGGTGCGGGCGGGGCAGGTCTCGCTCGCGCAGCAGCTGCCGCTCGACGTCACGCTCTCGCAGCTGCGCCGGCAAGAGGTCGGGCTCGAGGCCTCCGCGCGCGGCGCGGAGCTCTCGGTGCGCGCCCTCCTCGCGATCGGCGACGAGCCCATCGAGCCCGGCGACGCGCTCGACGAGCCGTCGCCCGACGCGCCCGCGGCGACGCGGCCACGCGCCGAGCTCGCGTCCCTCGACGCCAACGCCCGCGCGCTCGAAGGGCAGGCGCGCGCAGCCCGCGGCGCGCTCGCCCCCTCGGTGCACGTGATCGGCGGGGTGGACATCGCGGCGCCGAACCAGCGCGCGTTCGCGCTCACCACCCTCACACCGCTGGCCACGTGGGACGTCTCCGTGCAGCTCTCGTGGTCGCTCGGACAGGCGCTCGACGCCGAGGCGCAGCTGCGCGTGCTCTCGGCGCAGCGGGAGGCGCTCTCCGCGCAGCGCGAGGCCCTCGCGCGCGCCATCGACGCAGAGCTCGCCACGGCGCGCGCAGAGCTCGCCGCGGCGCTGCGCAGGCTCGAAGAGTCGCGCGAAGGGCTGCGCGCCGCCGAGGCGCTCGCCGAGCAACGGAGGGGCGCCTACGCAGCGGGCGCGGCCACCGCGACCGAGCTCACCCTCGCCGAGGGCGAGCTGCTTCGACAGCGCATCGATCGCGAGGACGCCCGCCTCGAGGCGCGCGCGGCGCACCTGCGGCTGCGCTACGCGGCCGGCGTCCTCACCCGAAGCACGACGAACGTCCGCTGAACCGCCAGGACAAGCAACCATGCAATGGCTCGCAGAGGTAAGCGTCAAGCGACCGGTCTTCACCTGGGTGCTCGCGCTCGCGATGGTGGTCTTCGGCGTCGTGGGCCTGGGCTCGCTCGGCGTCGATCGCTACCCCGACGTGCAGATCCCCTTCGTCGTCGTGAGCACGCCCATGCCGGGCGCGTCCCCCGTGCAGGTCGAGCGCGACGTCACCGACCGCATCGAAGAGGCGGTCAACTCGATCGCGGGGCTCGATCGCATCGACTCGCAGAGCGTCGAGGGCGCGAGCATCGTGTTCGCGAGCTTCGTGCTCGACAAGGATGTGAACGTCGCGGCACAAGAGGTGCGCGACCGCGTGAGCCGCGCGATGGGGCAGCTCCCGCCGGGCGCAGGCGCGCCGCGGGTCGAGGCCTTCAACCCGAACTCGGCGCCGGTGCTCACCCTGGCGCTCTCGGGGCCGCGCACCGAGCGAGAGCTCAGCGAGATCGCGCGCACCCTCGTGCGACGACGGCTCGAGTCCGCGTCTGGCGTCGGCGAGGTGTCGCTCTTCGGGAGCCGCGAGCGCCAGGCGCACGTCACCGTCGACCTCGCGCGCATCGAGTCCTACGGCATCACGGCCAGCGAGATCTCGCGCGTCCTCGCGGGGAGCAACCAGGAGGCGCCCGGCGGCGCCATCGACGAGGGCGACCGCCGCGTCGGGCTCCGCGTGCAGGCGCGGGTCGATCGGCTCTCGCAGCTCGCGCAGGTCGTCGTCGCGCGCCGAGAGGGGCTCGTGGTGCGCCTCGGCGACGTGGCCACCCTCACGCAGGGCGAGGCGCGCGCGAGCTCGGCGGCGGTCTACGACGGCGCGTCCATCGTCGCGATCGCCGTGAAGAAGCGCTCGGGCGCCAACACCGTCGCCGTCGTCGACGCCGTGCGCGCGGAAGCGCAGGCGCTCTCGCGGGAGCTTCCGCCGGGCGTGAGGCTCGTCGTAGTCCGAGACGAGAGCGAGTTCTTGCGCAACGCCCTCGGCGCGGTGCGCGAGCACCTCGCGCTCGGCGCGCTCTTCGCCGCCGCGGTGGTGCTCTTGTTCCTGCGCTCGGGGCGTTCGACGGTGATCGCGGCCCTCGCCATCCCGACGTCCATCATCGCCACGTTCGCGCTGCTCGCGGTCATGAAGCTCACGCTCAACATGATCACCCTGCTGGCGCTCACGCTCGCGGTCGGCATCGTGATCGACGACGCCATCGTGGTGCTCGAGAACATCGTGCGGGTGCTGCAGACCCGCGCGATGGACCCTGAAGCCGCGGCGATTTCTGCCACCCGCGAGATCGGCCTCGCCGTGCTCGCCACGACGCTCTCGCTGGTGGCAGTGTTCCTGCCCGTCGCGTTCATGAGCGGAATCGTCGGGCGGTTCCTCGGCTCCTTCGGGCTCACGATGTCCTTCGCGATCATGGTCTCGATGGTCGTCGCCTTCTCGCTGACGCCCATGCTCGCCGCGCGCTGGCTCGCCCCGCGCGCGCAGGGCCCCGGTGACGCTTCGCACCCACAGTCAACACACCTCCCCCACGGCGAGCCCTCGTGGCTCGACCGCGGGTACGAGCGGGTGCTTCGCGCGTGCCTCGCGCACCCCAAGGCCGTCACCGTCGTCGTGCTGCTGACGTTGGCGAGCACGGTGCCGCTCGGAGCGCGCGTCCCCAGCGCGTTTTTGCCGAGCGAAGACGAGGGGCGCTTCGAGCTCTCCCTGCGGCTCCCGCCCGGCGCGTCGCTCGACGCCACGCGGCTCGCCGTCGAGCGCGTCGCCCGCACGATCCGAAGCTGGGACGGCGTCGCGCACACCCTCACGACCGTCGGAAGCCCCGAGGGCGACGCGGTCTCGCGCGGCTCCCACGAGGCCTCGGTGTACGTGGCCCTGCGCCCTCACAGCGAGCGCACGCGCGGGCAGCGCGAGGTCATGCAGCAGACGCGCACGCTGCTCGCGCAGGCCGATCCCGCGTGGACGACCTTCGTCGGCCCCGTCGGAGAGTTCGGAGCCAGCGGCCCCGACGCGGCCACGGTCCAGTACGTTCTGCGCGGGCCCGACGTCACCGCGCTGAACCGCTACGCGCAGGCGCTGCTCGCGGACGCGCGCCGCATCCCCCTCACGATCGACCACGGGATCAACGTCGCGCCCGCCTCTCCCGAGATCGTGTTGCGCGTCGACCGCGGGCGCGCGGCCGATCGCGGCGTGTCCGTGCCCGAGCTCGTCGCGACGGTGCAGGCGCTCACCACCGAGTCGCCCGTCGCCACGATGATCGACGAGCGCGGCGAGCGCTACGCCGTGGTGCTGCAGCTCGACGCGGCCACGCGGCGCAACGTGACGCGCGTGCAGCTCGCGAAGGTGCGCAACGACGAGGGCGAACGCGTCGCGCTCTCGGAAGTGACCACCGCGCAGGGCGGCGAAGGGCCCTCGTCGGTGCTCCGGCTCAACCGTCAGCGGCAGGTCACCGTGTACATGAACGTGCTGCCCGGCGGCTCCGAAGGCGAGGTGCTCGCACGGCTGCGCGAGGCCGAGGCGCGCTTGCACATGGCCCCAGGGTACCGCGGCGAACCCGCGGGAAACTCGCAAGAGCTCGAGAAGACCGGCTGAGCCTTCATGGTGGCCGTCTCGCTGTCGCTGGTGTTCATGTACCTCGTGCTCGCGGCGCAGTTCGAGAGCTGGCTCTTGCCGCTGGTGATCTTGCTCTCGCTGCCGTTGACCGTCCCCTTCGCGCTGCTCACGCAGTGGCTCGCGGGCGACTCGCTCAACCTGTTCTCGGCGCTCGGGCTGCTGGTGCTCTTCGGGATCGTGAAGAAGAACTCGATCTTGCAGATTGACCACATTCGCCAGCTCGAGCGCGAAGGGCGCTCGCGCACCGAGGCCATCGCCCTCGGCAGCCGCGACCGTCTGCGCCCGATCTTGATGACCACGCTCGCCTTCGTCGGAGGCATGGTGCCCCTGGTCTTCTCCGCGGGCCCGGGCTCGGGCACCAACCGCACCATCGGCGTGATCATCATGGGCGGACAGACGCTCTCCCTCGCGCTCACGCTGCTGGCCACGCCCGTCGCGTACCAGGGCATGGAGCGCCTCCGCGAGCGCCTCACCCGATGGGCAGCCGCCCTGCGCAGAATGGGTCCTCGGTCCGTGCGCGCGGCACGAGTCCCCCCTTCGCCATCGTGAGCGACGCCTCCGCGAGGGTGTTGCCATCGGGGCGGTTCTCGTCCACGTTCGCGGCCATCATGGAGGTGCTCGGACTCACCGGCGGCATCGCCTGCGGCAAAACCGCGGTGGCGCGCGTGTTCATCGACCGCGGCGTCCCCGTCGTCGACGCCGACGCGGTCGCGCGCGACGTGGTGGCCGTCGGCACCGACGGGCTCGACGCCGTGGTGGCCGCCTTCGGCCGCGAGGTGCTCGCCCCCGACGGCACACTCGACCGCAAGCGCCTCGGGCAGCGCGTGTTCGGCGACGAGGCCGCGCGCAAGACGCTCAACGCCATTCTGCACCCGCGCATCGGCGCCGAGAGCATGGCGCGCCTCGCCGCCCTCATGCCCGCGGGCCACGGCTTCGCCCTCTACGACGCCGCGCTCCTCGTCGAGAACGGCTCGCACACCAGCTTCGCGGGGCTCATCGTGGTCACGGCGCGGCCCGAGGTGCAGCGCGCGCGGCTCATGGAGCGCGACGGCATCACCGAGGCCGACGCCCAGGCGCGCATCGACGCGCAGTGGCCCCTCGCCCGCAAGGTGGCCGTGGCCACACACGTGATCGACAACTCGGGCACGCGGCCACGCCTCGAGGCGCGCGACGTCGAGGTGTACACCGAGCTCGTGGTGGCCTACGGCCCGCCCGCGCGCGACGCAGAGGGAGGTACGCGGTCATGAGCGAGGGCATCACGCTGGTGACGGGGTTTCCGCGGCTCGTGGCGAAGCTCATCGTGCGCGAGCTCCTCGTGGCGTCGGAGGGGCCCGTGGCGCTCCTCGTGCGGGGCCACTACCTCGACGACGCGCGGCACTTCGTCGCGTCGCTCGACGCGGGCGAGCGCGTGACGCTCGTCGAGGGCGACGTCACCTCCATCGACCTCGGGCTCGCGGGGCGTGAGTACCTCTCGCTCGCGGGGCGCGCGGTCGGGATCTATCACGCCGCGCAGAGCACCGCCGAGGGGGCCGACGTGGCGCGCGTGCGCGCGCTCAACGTGCAAGGCACCCACGAGGTGATCGAGTTCGCGCGGGCCGCGCGGGCGCAGGGCGCGTCGCTGCGCGTGGTGGCGTGCAGCTCGACGCTCGTCGCGGGCGACCACGAGGGCCTCGTGCGCGAAGAGGAGCTCGCGTACGGGCAGAGCTTCCGCTCCGAGGTCGAGCGGTCGCTGCACCAGGCCGAGCGCATGCTCCGCGCCGCGATGGCAGAGCTCCAGGTCACGGTGGTGCGGCCCTCCATCGTGGTGGGTCACTCGGTGACGGGCGAGGTCGACCTCTTCGACGGCCCGTACCTCTTCATGCTGCTGCTGCTCTCGTCGCCCGTCGACATCACCCTGCCGCTGCCGGCGCGCGGCGAGATCCCGCTCAACCTGGTGCCCGTCGACTTCGTGGCGCGCGCGGCGGTGGCCCTCGGGCGGCACCCGGGCGCCGCGGGCAAGACGTACCACCTCGTGGACCCGCACCCCCTCTCGGCGCGCAAGGTCTTCGAGCACGTGGCCCACGCCTCGGGGCGGCGCCTGCCGCGG
>CANMAT010000252.1 GCA_947494865.1 Deltaproteobacteria bacterium | reverse complement strand
GGCCTTCACGCGCGCCGCGCGCTGCCCTAATGTTGCGCGCGATGCACACGACCTCTCTCAAGACAAGGGTGGCGCTCCTCGCGTGCGCGTGGATCGTGGCGTGCGCGGGCTGCGCGACGCCGCCCGGTGCGTCCCCCGACGCAGCGCGCGACGTGAGTGACGGCGGCGCGCGCGACGACCTCGGCGACGCGCCCGCGGACGCGCCCGACGCGACCGCGATGGACGCGCCGGTGGCGCCGCGCCCCGCGCTGGTGGTCCAGTCCGACGGCGACCGAGACAGCCGCGTCGCCTCGATGGAGCTCATGATGGCGGCCTTCGAGATGCAGCAGTCGGGGGAGCCCCTCGCCGAGTCGATGGGCCGCGACCTCGCGGGCTACGACCGCTTCATGCTCCCGACGGACCGCTACGCCGACCCGGCGCGCGCCGGCGCGCCGCCCGAGCGCGACCTCGCGGGCTACGCCTCCGCGGTCGAGTCGTACGAGTACTCGAAGACGGCGATGAACATGCTCGCGTTCGAATCGACCGCGGGCACCTCGCTGGCGCACGCCTCGCTCGTGAACCCCGACGGGGCCACCGGCGAGGCCGCCATGGCGATCCTGCGCGAGCGCGTGCAGCGCCATGCGCTCGCCAGTCACGCGGGCGTGCGCGGCGAGCCCGGCGCCGCGCCGACGGGCTTTGTGACGGTGCCCGCGCCGAGCGACAACCCCCTCAACGTGCTGGGGTTCGGGGGCTTCTGGCCTACGGTGCACCCGTTTCGGGCCTTCGACGCGACCATCGCGGCCTCGCGCGGCTCGACGCGCGGGTGCTCGCTCACGGGCGGCTACGGCGCGAGCGCCTGGACCGCGCAGCTCGTCGGCGACTACGAGTGCTGGTACAGCACCCTGCACCTCACCACGACCCGCAACGACGCCCTCTCCATCGAGCGCGTGATCGCCCCCGGCGCGTCGGGCTGGACGGCGCTGAAGAACGCGCTCTGGGTGGTGAACTACCTCGAGCTGATGCACGACACCGACGGCAACGCGATCGAGTCGGTGCCCGAGGCAGATCTCGCGCGGGTGGGGCGCGAGGGCAACACCGTGCGCGGCGCGGTGCAGGGCGGCGGCGAGGGCGCAGCGGGCACGTGGCTCGGCTCCACCGACCTCGAGGGCATGCAGGCGGCCTTCATGCTCGAGGCCATCGACGCGCAGGGGCGCGACTGGCTCACGTCGCTGAGCACCGTCGACGGCGCGACCCTCTCGGGCTTCGCCACGACGCGCGAGGCGCTCGCGTACGACTACGCCGCGCCGCTGCGGTGGATCCCGACGGAGATTCGCTACGACGAGGAGCGCGACGCCGCGTTCGGGTACCACCGCCCCGTGCGCCACCGCGTGGGCCGCAGCGAGAGCCGCCTGCTCGACCTCGCGGGCGTGCTGGGCGCCTTCGGCGAGGCGTTCTCGCTCACCGATCGGAACAACCGCGAGGTGGGCGGCGCGCAGACCGCGCGGGTGTTCTACGACGGCGAGCCCTTCGCGGCCGACGACCTCATGCCCGACGGCGACGACACCCCGCACGACCGCGCGCTGGCCGTGATGAAGCTCTGCCTCGTCGACCTCGACCGCGCGCACCGCGACCCCGCGACGGGCTACCTCGTCGACGCCGTGACCTTCGCGGGCGCGGCCCCGACGCGGGGTGACACCGCCAGCGCGACGGGCGCCGCCTACGCGATCGTCGCGCTGCGCCTCGCGCGCCGCTCGCTCGCCTCGACGCTGACGCTCTACTCAAACTCGACGCCCGACACGGCCGTGACGCGCACCGCCCTCGACGGCACCTCGATGCAGGGAGCGCCCGGCGGCAGCACCGTCGCGCAGCGCCTCACCGCGATGATCACCGCGGAGGCCGAGCTCCTCTACGCGCGCCTCACCGACGACGAGGGCCGCGCGCGCCCGGCGTGGAGCCTCGCGACGCAGCGGCCCACCGCCGCCGAGGGCGACCTCGAGGCCTACGCGGCCGCGGTGCGGGGCCTCCTCGAGGCGTCGCTCGCGACGGGCGACACGCGCTACCTCGCCCGCGCCGAGCGCGTCTACCGACGCATGGAGACTACGTTCTACAGCGGCACCCTGCGCGCGTGGCGCGCCACCGCCGCGGCCGACGCGCCCATCGAGTTCACGCCGCTGCGCTTCGGGCTCGTGCAGAGCGCGCTGCGCGAGGTGTACAAGCTCGTCGCGTCGGCGCCGGGGCGCGAGGCCTTCGCGGCCACCGTCGAGTCGCACCTTGCGCGGCTCAACAAGCTCGTGCTCAACGGCTGGGACGACCGCGACGACGACGGCGAGGTCGACTGGCCCGCGGAGTGCGCGTTCACCGTCGGGGCGTCGCCGCGCGGGGGCCTGCAGATGGCCGAGCGCGCGCTCACGGGCGAGACGGGCCTCGACGCCGACGGCCGCGTGGTCGAAGACCGCGACCGCGACTGCGTGCCCGAGATCGGCGCGGCGAACCTCCCGGCCGCGCTCGCGTCGCGCGTGCGGTTCACCGCGAGGGCGCGCTGATGCTCCGCCGCGCGTGCGGCTGCGCGCTCGTGGCGGCGTCGTGCGCGTCGGAGCCCGCGGCCCCCGCGGACCCGCTCTTCGCGCCGGGGCGCAGCGCGGGACCCGTGGCGCGTCACTCGAGCACCATCGCCGTGTCACCCGACGGCGCTCGGGTGTACGTCGTCAACGCCGACGCCGACTCGGTGTCGGTGATCGACACGGCGTCGCGCGCGCTCGTCCGCGAGATCGCCCTCGGCACTTCGCCGCCCGCGCCCGACGACGCGGGCCGCTTCGAGCCGCGCGTGCAGCCCCGCGCCCTCGCGCTGAGCCCCGGCGCGCGGCGGCTCTACGTCTCCGGCGAGCGCTCCGGCGACGTGTCGATCGTCGACCTCACGAGCGACCGCGTTGTGGCGCGCGTGACCGCGTGCAGCGAGCCCGCCGGCGTGCTCGTGGCGCCCGACGAGCGGACGGTCTTCGTCGCGTGCTCCAACGACGGCTCGCTGGTGCGCATCGACGCCGCGCGCCGCGCCGTGACGGGGGCGGCCCCGACGGCGCCCAAGCCCTGGGGCCTCGCGTGGTCGGGCGACGCGTCGACGCTGTACGTCTCGCACCTTCTCGGGCCGGGGGTGAGCGCGTTCGACGCGGCGGGCCTGCGCGCGCGCGGCGCTACGCGCCTCGAGGCCGTGCCGCGCGTGCGAGACCCGCGCGTGCCCAACGGCGAGTCGCGGGGCCTCTACGACGTCGCCGTGCGCCAGGGGGCCGCCGACGAGGAGCTCTGGCTCCCGCACCTCCTGCTCTCGACGGAGACGGCGCAGACGCCGACGGGCTCCGCGGGCGCGCTCGAGCTCGACTTCGAGACCACGGTGTTTCCCGCGATGAGCGTCGTGGCAGGCGGCGCGCGCGTCGCGTACCTGAGCGCTGCCTCCCTCGGCGTCGACCTCGCCGCGCGTCGTCGCCTCGGCATGCAGAGCATCACGTCGGGCCCCCGCGCGATGGACTTCACCCCCGACGGCCGGTACGCGCTGGTGGTCAACGCGAGCAGCGACGACCTCGTGGTGATCGACGCCGCGCGGCGCGTCGAGGCCCCGCAGGGGCTCGTGCGACCGCTCGGGGGGCGCATGCCCGAGGGCGTGGTCGTGGCGCCCGACGGCGCGCGCGCCTACGTCGACCTCCGCAACACGAGCGCGGTGGCCGTGCTGCGACTGCGGGCGGGCGCCGAGGGCCTCGAGGTGACGCGCGACGGCGAGCCCATCGCCCGCGTGGCGCGCGACCCCATGCCCGCCGCGCTGCGCCTCGGGCAGCGGGTTTTCTACAGCGCGAACAGCACCGAGCTGCCCATCACGCAGAACTTCTGGGTGGCCTGCGCGAGCTGCCACGTCGAGGGGCGCAGCGACGGGGTCGTCTGGCGCTTCAAGGTCGGCCCGCGCGACACCCCCTCCAACGCGGGCGGCGCGCTGGGCACCGGCGCCCTGCTTCGCACGGGCATGTTCGCGGCCGTCGACGACTACTGGCGCGTCATCACCGAGGAGCAGGGCGGCGACGGCGAGGCCTTTCGCGACGACCCCACGCTCCGGCCGTACCTCGCCGCGCTGCGCGACTACGTGAACCTTGCGATACCGCTCCCCGTACCGCCGCGCACCGACGCGGCCATGGTGGCGCGGGGGCGAGCGCTCTTCAACCGCGACGACGTGGGCTGCGCGACCTGCCACGCCGGCGAGCGCTTCACCGACGCCGATCGGGGCACCCTCGCGGCGCCGCGGCTCTACGACGTAGGGGCGTGCAACACCGACGCGGCGTGGCCCGACCGACCCCACGCCGACGCCGAGGGGCGACCGCGCGAGGCGTGTCTCTTCGAAACGCCGGGGTTGCGCGGCGTGGCCGACTCGGCGCCGTACCTCCACGACGGCTCGGCCGCCACGCTGCGCGACGCGCTCGAGCGGACGCGCGGGCGAATGGGGCACATCGAAACCCTCAGCGAGCCCGAGATCGACGCCCTCGTCGAGTACATGCGCTCGCTCTGAGGGCGCGGCGCGCGAACTTCGCGCGGGATCATCACCGCCGCACCCAGACGGCAAATTGCGCGCTGGAATCCGATGCGGGTTCGCGTATTCTCGCGGCCCGCGCGGAAGACCCGCAGTGCTTCCGAAGGTGTGCGACACCCGGCAGGAGACGCCCGATGGCGAAGAACACGACGCTCAACTACAACGACAAGTCCTACGAGTATCCCGTCACCGTCGGTACGGAGAACGAGCCCGGCATCGACATCGGGAAGCTTCGAGGCCAGACCGGGCTCGTCACGCTCGACCCCGGCTTCGTCAACACGGCCTCGTGCACCAGCGCGATCACCTTTCTCGACGGCGAGAAGGGCATTCTGCGGTATCGCGGGTACCCGATCGACCAGCTCGCGGCGAAGAGCAACTTCCTCGAGGTGGCGTGGCTGGTGATCTACGGCGAGCTCCCCACGGCGGAGCAGCTGGCGACCTTTCAGCACACGCTCTCGCGCCACACGCTGGTGCAAGAGGATCTGAAGAACCTCTTCAACGCCTTTCCGCGCGACGCGCACCCGATGGCGATCCTCGCGTCGACGGTGTCGGCCCTCTCGACCTTCTATCAAGACTCGAACGATCCGCTCAACGCGCGCGACGTCGAGATCTCGACGTACCGCCTCCTCGCGAAGCTCCCCACCATCGCCGCGTGGGGCTTCAAGCGATCGCGTAATCAGCCGTACGTCTATCCCGACAACGCGCTCGGCTACACCGCCAACTTCCTCAAGATGATGTTCGCGGTCCCGTCGGAGGACTACGAGGTCGACCCCGAGTACGCGCGCGCCCTCGACCTGCTGCTCATTCTCCACGCCGACCACGAGCAGAACTGCTCCACGTCGACGGTGCGCCTCGTGGGCAGCGCCCGCGCCAACATGTTCGCCTCGGTGGCCGCGGGCATCCTCGCGCTGTGGGGCCCGCTCCACGGCGGCGCCAACCAGGAAGTGCTCGAGATGCTCGGGCAGATTCACGCCGACGGCGGCAACCTCCAGAAGTACATCGACCTCGCGAAGAACAAGGACTCGAACTTCAGGCTCATGGGCTTCGGCCACCGGGTCTACAAGAATTTCGACCCCCGCGCGACGATCATCAAGGCCGCCGCCGACCGCGTGCTCACGAAGCTCAAGGTCGACGACCCGCTCCTCGATCTCGCCAAGCGCCTCGAAGAGGTCGCCCTCAAAGACGAGTACTTCGTCTCGCGCAAGCTCTACCCCAACGTCGATTTCTACTCGGGGCTCATCTACCGCGCGCTCGGCATCCCCACCAACATGATGACCGTCATGTTCGCGCTCGGGCGCCTGCCCGGCTGGATCGCCCACTTCCGCGAGATGAACGCGCAGAAGCTCCCCATCGGCCGCCCGCGCCAGATCTACACGGGCGCCACGGAGCGCAGCTACGTCGAGGTCGAAGCGCGCGGCAAGGTCACGCTCTAGGCCTCGTCGTCACCCGCCGGCGCCCGTCGCGTCGGAGGGTACACTCGCCTCCTCATCGCCCATCCGAAGCACCCGCTACGACACGTCGCCGACGCGCACCAGCACGAGCGCGCCGTCGTCGGTTCGCACGCGCAGCGCGCCGTCGTCGCCGAGCGCCTCTGCGACGCCCGTCACAGCGTCGATGGTGACGCGCGTCCCGAGCGTCTCGCAGCGCGCGCTGAGGTCGCCGTGGAG
>CANMAT010000251.1 GCA_947494865.1 Deltaproteobacteria bacterium | reverse complement strand
CGCCGCCGGCGCCCGGCGGGGGTGACGGAGGGGGCGGCGGGGCTTGCGTGATGTTGATGTTGCGCTGCGCGACGGCGTCGAGGGTGAAGGGGTCGCCCGAAGCGAAGGGCGGGCCCGCGAGGGGGCTCTCGGCGCAGGTGGCCACGGCGATGAGGCAGCCGTGGAGCTGGGTCTCGGGCACGCCGCTGCCGATGGCGAGGCCGCTGGGCTGCCACACCTGGTTGGTGTCTTGCGCGATGCTCGCCTGGCCGACCGCGAGGGTGCCCACCTCGAGGGGCGATCCCGCGAGCATGGGCGACCACTGCGGCGTGGTCGATGGGTCGCAGAAGTACACGTTGACCGAGGTCTCGGTGGCGGGCGCCGTCGAGGCCGCGAGGTTCGAGAGCTCGACCTGGAAGCGCACCTCGTCGCCCCAGAAGATCTCAGCATCGTTGCGCAACGACGCGCTCGCAGGCTGCTGCGCGGTGTAGTGAATCGACGTGCTCAGCCAGAACGGCGAGCCGTCTGCGATCTTCAGTTGAACCGTCATGTCGTCCCCTTCGCGGTGGCGACCGCGGGCCGCGGTCGCCGAGCGCCATCGTATCGGAGCGACGGCCCCGACGAGAAGGTGTTTCGCGCGAGGCTCAGCGCCGACGGAGGCCGGGGGCGAGCGCAGAGATCTCGCGGGCGAGCGCGTTGGCGGGGGTGACGGCGGCGCGGTCTTCCGAGACGGCCCACACGGCGCGTCGCTCGCCGCGCGCGTCGCGTACGGCGAACTCGACGAGGCAGCCCGGCGGCGGTGATCCGTCACCCGCGGAGTCTTCTCCCGCGGCGCGGCCGCTCCACCCCGCGGGCTCGGCGCGGCGACCGCGGGCGCGCTGCTGGTCGAGGTACACCTCCACGCTCTGCAGGGTGGTCTGTCGCAGGGCGCCGAACCAGTTCTGCACGAGGGCCACGTCGCTCACGCGGCACCCACCACCAATGGCGCCCATCTCGCTCGGGCGCACCGACAACATGGGCGCCGCGTGGCCCGTGAGCTGGTCGGCGTTGAGCCGCGTCGTGTTCGGGAGCTCCGACGGAACGTTGAAGGGGCTGTCGGGCATCCACCGCATGATCACCGCCACGCCCGCGGTGAGCGCGCCGAAGCCCATCACCGCGTACCAGGACCGCGTGCGTACGTCTTGCTCTTTGCGCTCCTGCTCGTCGGACATTGGCCGCCCGCGAAGATAGGACGACTCGCGCCCCGCTCGAACGCCCTTCGCCGCGCGCGAGAGACGTATTTTTGACGCCACGGTGACGCAACCCCGATATGCTCCGCCCCCACGGTGGAATCTGGCGCGTCAGAACAAGACGAGTTTTCTGACGCCCGCGGCGTCGTAGAGGCGCGCGGGCTCGCTCCGACGCGCGTTCTGGGTCGTGGGGGGCTCGGCGTGGTGTTCGCCACCGAGCGCGAGGGTACGCCTCTCGCAGTAAAGATCGCCCAGCCCTGGGCCGTCGACAGCGACGCGTGGGACGCGGGCACCACCCTGCAGCGCCTGCGCGCGCCGCGCCTCGGCGCCGACGGCCGCACGCTCCGCGTGGTGCCGCCCACCGACCTGGTGCTCTGCAACAAGATCATCACGCGCGAGCACGCGCGGCTCGCCGAGGCCAGCGACGACGGCGTGGTGAAGGCTCACGAGCTCTTCACCGAGCGCGGCCGCGTAGGCTACGTGATGGCCCGCGCCGAGGGCCCCGCGGTGAAGCTCGTGCCGGGCCCCGCGCTGGTCACCCTGGCCCGCACGCTCTTTCGCATGCACGAGCGCTCGTGGCCTCACGGCGACCTCAAGCCCGAGAACGCGCGCGTGGTCGACCCCGCCCGTGTGGTGCTCATCGACCCGCTCCCCATCGGCGTCGAGCTCGTGACCCCCGAGTGGTCTCACCTCAACTTTCTGGTGAGCTCGCCGCTGGTCAACTCCGCCGACCCGCGCGACCGCCGCATGGAGTACCGCTACCGCGACCTCGTGGCGCTGGCCCTCATGGCCTCGCAGGCCTTCGCGGGCGAGCGGCCGTGGGGTCACCCCGAGGTGGCGCGCATGCTCGACCGCAGCATCTCGATGGCCCGCAAGCGCGAGGAGCTCTCCCGCGCCCGCGACCGGCTCAAGAAGATCATGCCCAAGGTCCCCTCGGTGCTCCGGCCCTTTCTCTCGCTGGCGCTCGAGCCGGGTCTGTGGCCCGAAGAGGGCCCCACCTTCGCGGCCTACCTGCAAGCGCGGCCCTTCGAAACGCGCTGCGAGGCCCTCGTGATGCTCGACGTGGGCGCCCTCTTCGCCGAGGCGTGCAAGTAGCGAGAGTCGTCCCGCTCGCGGGCGGGTTCGTGTAGATTCCGCCGCCCCACGCAATGCCCCCGGCGAAGGAAAACGCACCGTCCGCACTGTGGCTCTCGCTGCTCGGCGCCATCATGGCGCTGTTCGGCTCGCACGCGGGCCGCGTGTGGGACTTCACTGTCGACGACGCGGGCATCAGCTTCGCGTACGCGCACAACCTCGCCACGGGGCACGGCCTTGTGCTCACGCCGGGCTCCGAGCGCGTCGAGGCCGCCACCAACTTCTTGTGGGTGCTGTGCCTCACGCCTGCGGATTGGATCCACGTCTCCCACGAGGCCCTCTCGAAGGTGCTCGGGCTCGCGTTTGGAGCCGGCGCGCTCGCCGCCATCGCGCTGTTTCCCATGGCCGCGTACAGCCGCAAGCCGCGCTATTACGACCTCGTGGCGCCCGCCATCGCGGCCACCTTCGCGCACGACGCCCTGTGGACCATCTCGGGCCTCGAGAACGGGCTCTACAGCTTTCTCGCGGCGGTCTCGCTCGTGGCCCTCGCCTGGGAGGAGGCCGACCTCGCGCGCCTCCCCTGGTCGTCGCTCACCCTCACGCTGCTCTTCGCCACGCGGCCCGACGGCGCGCTCTACCTCGCGGCCGTGCTGGGCGCCAAATCGCTCAGGGCGCTTACGGGCAAGCTGTCGCGGCAAGACGTGCTGTGGGCGATGTTCCTCGGCCTGGGCATCGGCTCCCTCGAGCTCTTTCGCCTCGCGTACTTCGCGTACCCCGTGCCCAACAGCTTCTACACGAAGCAGCGCACCTTCGAGTTCGGCAAAGACCTCACCAAGTTCGACTCGCCGGGCTGGGTGTACGTAAAAGACTGGCTCACCACCTACAAGCTCGACAAGGTGGTGAAGCTCGCGCCCGCGGCGCTCCTCGCGCTGCGCGCCCCCGTCGCGCGCATCGGCCTCGTGGCCTCGGTGGCGGTGGGGCTCTTCTTCCCCGTGTACTCGCACGGCGACTGGATGGAGGAGTGGCGCTTCCTCACGTTCTTCACGCCCATCTTGTGCCTCGCGCTCGCCGAGGCGCTGCGGGCCGTCGCGCGCATCCCCCTCGCGGTGCTGCCGCCGTACCTGCGCAGCGCCGTGGCGCCCGTGGTGTTCGCCCTGTGCGCCTACGGCCTCGTCGCTGCGACCACGAAGTCGTACCCCGACCGCTTCGCCGCCGTGCGCAGCCACAGCACCCTCGAGTTCGCCACCGTGCGCTCGCGGGCCCGGTATTTCTCCGCCGCGGCGCGGCTCCTCGAGGTGCGCTCGCCCTCGGTGCTCGACCCCGACGTAGGAGGCATGAGCTACGACTCGGGCCTGCGCGTGGTCGACCTCTTCGGCCTCGGTGATACCGCCATCGCGCACACCCACGGCGTCGACGAGCCGGGCCTGCGCGAGGCCATCTTCTTCGAACGCCGGCCGAGCTTCATTCACCTGCACGGGCTGTGGTTCACCGCCTCGTACCTGCACAAGCTCGAAGAGATGGAGAGCCTCTACCTCGAGCTCCCCTACGCCATCGAGGGGCAGGGCGCCGAGGGCAACAACTACGTGCGCCGCGAGGCCCTCGCCGCACCGTGGAGCGAGACGTCGCACCGCGTCGCCGCGCCGCCGGGCAACGTCCCCTGGCCCGAGGGCTTCACCGTCTCGGCCGACGGCGTCGACCCCGGCGCGCCGGTGCTCGTCGAGCTCGCCTTCGCCGAGGCCCCGCGGCTCAACCTCCACGAGGTGGTAGCCGTGCCCGTGGGCAGCGGCTCGCCCGTGCGCATGGCCATTCACATCGCGAGCGACCTCTTCGACAAGGCCCGCTTCGAGCCCGGCGAGCGCCCCACGGCCACCGCGCGCGTGGTGCTCCAGGCGGGTCGCTACGAGCTCCGCTGGCACGCCGACGCGCTCGACGTTCCCCTCGGCGTGGTCACCGTGAGCCCCGGCGCGGGCGCGCGCGACGTCGCCGCCCTCGGGGCCGCCCTCGACGCCGCCCTCGCCCGCGGCAACCTCCACGAGGCCCGCCGCGTGGCGATGCGCCTGCACCTGCGCCGCCGCGTCGACGAGAGCCCCCGCGCCCGCGAGGCCGTGGTGCGCTACGCGCGCGCCCTCGCCGCGCAGGCCGCGCAGCTCGGCGACCGCGGGGCCTTCGGCGTGGGCGTCGACGCGGCCCGCCAGGCGCAGCGCTTCGCCGGCGACGACCCGAGCGTGAACGGCCTCGTGTCGCGCCTCGCCGAGCGCCTCGCCGACGCCTCGCGGCACGCCGACTGGCGCCACGACGCGGCCACGGCGTTCACCCTCTCGCGCGACGCCGTGCTCATCGACCCGCGCCGCAGCTGGATGCGCCGCCGCGCCGAGTCGCTGCGCCTCTACCGCCGCACCGAGTACGACGGCGGCCGCGACCTCGCCGCGTATCGCACCGCCGTGGCCGCCATGGCGGGCACCGCGGGCGCCAACCTGTACTTCGACCGCGCCCTCACCCTGCTCGGCAGCGTGTCGCGGTGGACCGAGGCCGCCGCCCTCGTCGACCGCCTCGGGCGCACCCCCGAGGCGCCGTGGGCGCGCCTCGCGGCGGCGCGCGGATACCTCGCGCGCGGCGAGACCCGCGAGGCCCTCGCGCTTGCGCAGACCGTGCCGTGCAACGTCGCGCGTGACCCCGAGCTGGTGCGCGCGTTTCAGACCCTCACGGGCGCCCCGTACCGCCCCGGTGACGCCGCGTGCGCGGCCGCGGGCGTGGGCCCCGGCGACGCGCCCTGGAGCGCCGCGCGGGCGCCCTTCGACGCCCCCGAAGGGTCGTTCGAAGCGGGCTCCTTCGGTAGGTGGACCGTCGAGGGGCGCGCGTTCGGCCCGCGGCCCATTCACGACAAGCCCGCCTCGCAGACCTTCGTCAACGGCTGGCGCGGGCGCTACTACGTGAGCTCCTTCGCGCGCGACAGCGACGCGGCCACGGGCACGCTGCGGTCGCGGCCCTTCGTGATCGGCACCGAGGCCATTTCGTTTCTCGTCGGCGGCGGCGCGGCCGTCGAGCGCGTCGGCGTACGGCTCATGGTCGACGGCGCCGCGGTGCTCAGCACGGCCGGCGGCGACATCGAGAACCTCCACCGCGCCTGGTGGGACGTGCGCGCCTGGCGCGGGCGCACCGCCGTGATCGAGGTGTACGACAGCGGCGTCGAGGGCTGGCAGCACATCACCGCCGACGACTTCGTGGCCGAGCCCGTGATGCCCTGGGTGCCCGCAACGGTCGCGACGCCCGCGCAGTAGCGCCGTTCCCGCGTATGCTCGCGCCGCCATGAGCTCCCCCGACGCGCTCCCGCGCATCCCCGACAACGACCTTCTCGGCAGCTTCGGCCCCACCACCGCGCAGCGCCTCGCGTTTCAGCGCACGCTCGCGGCGCAGTCGGCGCCCATCGTGCGGGGGCGCATCTTGCACCTGCCGGTGTACTTCCCCTGCACGCCCGAGGCGGCCCACGAGGTGCTCGTCACCAAGGCGAAGAGCTTCGAAAAGTCTCCGGGCCTGCGGGTGCTCCTGCACGACCTCGCGGGCGACGGGCTCTTCACCAGCGAGGGCGCCCTGTGGCGCACGCAGCGCAAGCTCATGGCGCCGCTCTTTCAGCCCGCGCCGCTGCACCGCTACGCCGACACCATGCGCCGCGTGGCCGTGCGCGCGGCCGACGGCATGCGCGACGGCGGGCGCATCGACGTCGCCCACGAGACCACGCGCATCGCCATGTCGGTCGTGGGCGCGGCCCTCTTCGACATCGACACCTTCGACGAGGCCGACGCCCTCGGCGCCGCGCTCACCACCTGCCTCGCGTGGGTGAACGACAACCTCGCCACCCCCGCCCTCGTGGCCCACGTGCTCATGCTCGCCGCCACGGCCTCGCTCGCCGAGCGCACGCAGGGGCCCGTGCGCGCGTG
>CANMAT010000250.1 GCA_947494865.1 Deltaproteobacteria bacterium | reverse complement strand
TCGAGGCGCGACGCGATGCGCAGAAACGAAACGCCGAGTTCGCGAGGCTCGGTGATCTCACGCAGCCGCGAGGCGATCTCGCCCGTCGAAGGCACGGTGCTCGAGGGGACGCGCCCGGCGGCGTACACGAGCGCGAGCGCGATCACCGGCAGCTCGATGAGCTCGCCCTGCACGATCTCGGGCGCCTTCGTCGAGAGCGACTCGAAGCGCGGCGCCACGGCGGCGAGTCCGATCGAGATGTTGCGCTTCGCCTCCTGTGGGGTCGTGGCGGTCGTGCGCGAGCTGCGTCGCGTCGATGGCGCGCGAGCGGCAGCACGTATTCCGACGCGGCGTGGGGCGCTCGTGCGGACGACGCGAGCGCCCGTGAGACGGACTCAAGGCGCGCGCGGGCACCGCCCATCGAACCTGCAGCCCGGGTCAGCTCAGCGGACCACGAGCGGCCGCGGCGAGGCGGCGGTCGCCGTGCGGCCGTCGCCGCGCGAGAAGTTCACGTGCTGCCCCCAGCAGAGCATGCGCCCGTCGGTATGCACCGCGTAGTGTCGGCGGACGCTCGCGAGCGCCAGGCCGTCGATGCCCGTGAGCCCCGGCACCGGCGCGGGCGCGTGGAGCCTGTCACTCGTGCCGGTGTCAGCGTAGGCGCCGCTGCACGAGACGATGCAGTCGACGTGCACGGCGCACTGGCCCGCGGCGCCCAGATCGCGCGCACCCCCTACGCCGCCTCCCGCAACGGTACGGTCCACCGTAGTCCGTGTCGGTCCCTGCACCTCCGTCGGGTACGGTAGACCATACACGCAGTGGTTCATCGCCCTCTCTCGCGCAGCGCAACCGTACGCCCTTCGCGGCCTACGCACGACGTGCATGCAGTTGCAGATTCTCCCGTTCCCTACGCAAACTTTTCACGCCCCGGCCTTGCGTAGTGCCCTTCGATTCTGATACACCCCGCTCCCTGCCCTGACTGACACGTCAGTCACCGCAGGGAGGCACTCGATCTCATGCTCGATCCCCGCTCGTCTCCGGTCGTTCTCGGCGTTGACGTTGGCTCTACAACCGTCAAGGCCGTGGTTCTCGACCCTATTTCGCTCGACATTTTGTGGAGCGACTATCAGCGGCACCAGACCAAGCAGCCCGAGAAGGTCGCGGAGATGCTCCGCGAGATCGAGGCGGCCTTCCCCAACTCGCCGAAGGCGCAGTGGCGGGTGTTTATTACGGGCAGCGGCGCAACGCCGCTTTGCACGCCGCTCGGCGCCAAGTTCGTGCAAGAGGTCAACTCGGTCACCCTCGCGGTCGAGAAGCTCCACCCCGATGTAGGTTCGGTGATCGAGCTCGGCGGCCAGGACGCGAAGATTATTATCTTCAAGGCCGATGAGAAGGGCGAGAAGACCGCCTCGGCCTCGATGAACGACAAGTGCGCGTCGGGCACCGGCGCCACCATCGACAAGTGCATGATCAAGGTGGGCCTCGACCCCGCCGTCGTGCGCGAGATTCACTTCGATGACTCGAAGCTCCACCACGTGGCCGCCAAGTGCGGCGTGTTCGCGGAGACCGACATCGTAAACCTGGTGAAGAGCGGCATCCCCGCTCCCGAGATCCTCTGCTCGCTCGCCGACGCGATCGTGTTGCAGAACCTCTCGGTGCTCACCCGGGGCTCTACCCTCCGCCACAAGGTGATTCTCCTCGGCGGCCCCAACACGTACCTGCCCTTCTTGCAAGAGTGCTGGCGCAAGCGCATCCCCGAGACGTGGGGCGAGCGCGGCTACGCCTGGCCCGAAGACCGCCCCGTCGAAGAGACCATCTTCGTGCCCGAGAACGCGCAGTACTATGCCGCCTTCGGGGCGTGCGTCTATGGCATGAAGGAGGCGCCCGAGGTCGGGCTCTACAAGGGCCTCGACGGCCTTGTTGAGTACATGACCAACGGGCGCAAGGCCCGCCTCGGCGAGAGCGCGGGCCCCCCCCTCGCCAAGAACCGCAGCGAGATGGAAGAGTTCAAGGAACTCTACAAAATCCCGAAGTTCACCCCGATGGAGCTCACCCCGGGCACCACGGTGCGCGCGGTGATCGGCCTCGACGGCGGCAGCACCTCTTCGAAGGCCGTGCTCGTCGACGAAGACGGCGAGATCATCTGCAAGGCGTATCAGCTCTCGAAGGGCAACCCCATTCAAGACATGAAGGAGCTGCTCGCCCAGCTCCGGTCGTATGTGGTCAATCAAGGGGCCGAGCTCCAGGTGCTGGGCTTCGGCGCCACGGGCTACGCCGCCGACGTGCTGCAAGAGACGTTGCGCGCCGACGTGAGCATCGTCGAGACCGTCGCCCACATGATGAGCGCAGTGCGCTTCTTCGGCGACGTCGACGTGATCTGCGACATCGGCGGGCAGGATATCAAGGTTCTTTTCATGAAGAATGGCGACATCGCCAACTTCAAGCTGTCGAACTCGTGCTCGGCCGGCAACGGCATGCTGCTTCAGGCCATGGCCGATCAGTTCGGCCTCAAGGTGACCGAGTACGCCGACACCGCCTTCGGCGCCGAGCTCGCGCCCAAGTTCAGCTACGGCTGCGCGGTGTTTCTCGACACCGACCGCGTCAACTTCCAGAAGGAGGGCTTCTCGAAGGAGGAGCTCCTCGCGGGCCTCGCGCAGGTGCTGCCCAAGAACGTCTGGCAGTACGTGGTGCAGATCCCCCGCCTCGCGTCGCTCGGCACGCGCTTCGTGCTCCAGGGCGGCACGCAGTACAACCTCGCGGCGGTGAAGGCCCAGGTCGATTACATCAAAGACCGCGTGCCCGGCGCCGAGGTGTTCGTGCACCCGCACACCGGCGAGGCCGGCGCGCTCGGGGCGGCCTTCGAAACCCTGCGCGTCGTGAAGCGCCGCGGCTCGTCGACCTTCATCGGCATGAACGCCGCGATCGACATCGAGTACGAGTCGGTCAACAACGAAGACACCGTCTGCCACTTCTGCCCCAACAACTGCAAGCGCACCTTCATCGACGCCAGGCGCCCCGACGGGTCGACCTCACGGTACATCTCGGGCTTCTCGTGTGAGAAGGGCACCGTCGAGAGCGAGGAGGCCATGCTCAGCCTCATGGCCGAGCGCAAGGCCATCGCGAAGCAGTTTCCGAACGTCGTCGACTACGAGTCGAAGCGGGCCTTCGCGAGCTTCTACAAGCCCGCCCCCACGCCCGCCGAGGGCGCGCCCGTCAAAGACTGGGCGATCAAGAAGGGCTTCTTCAGCATCAAGAAGGTCGAGGTGACCCGACCGTTCAAGCGCTCGGGTGCGGCGGCGTCGGAGCGCATGCGCCGCGTTCGCATCGGACTGCCGCGCGTGCTCAACATGTACTCGACGGCGCCGTACCTCCGCACCTACTTCGAGGCCCTCGGCATCCCGAAGCAGAACATCGTATTCAGTGATCACACCACGGAGGAGCTGTGGGTCGAGGGCGGCAAGTACGGCTCTGTCGACCCGTGCTTTCCCTCGAAGGTGGCGCAGGCGCACGTGCACAACCTGCTGTTTCACCACCACTCGCCGGAGAAGAAGCTCCAGTACATCTTCTTCCCGGTGCTCACCCATGTGCCTTCGTTCGGCGAAGGCGTGATGGACAAGACCTCGTGCCCCATCGTGGCGGGCGTGCCCGAGGTGATGAAGGCCGCCTTCACCAAGGAGATGGACTTCTTCAAGACGCGCGACATCGAGTACCTCACGACGCCGCTCACGTTCTCGGAGCCCAACCTCACCGCGATGAGAATGTTCGAAACCTGGGGGCCGCGCCTCGGCGTCACCCAGGACGAGAGCGACCACGCGCACGCCGAGGGCATGAAGGCCCTCGACCAGTTCGACCGCGACCTTCAAGACAAGGGCAGGGCCATTCTCGAGACCGTCGAGGCCGAGAACCGCGTCGCCATTCTCATGATCGGTCGTCCGTACCACTCGGACCCGGGCCTCAACCACGGCATCCCGGAAGAGTTTCAGGTGCTGGGGTACCCCATTCTGTCGGTGCGCTCGCTCCCTCGCGACAACGAGTACCTCAAGCGCTTCTTCGCAGCGGAGTTCGCGCGGGGCCAGCACCCGCTCGACATCAACGACGTGTGGCCCGAGAACTACTCGGCCAACAGCGCGCAGAAGGTGTGGGCGGCCAAGTTCGCGGCGCGGCACCCGAACGTGGTGCTGCTCGACCTGTCGAGCTTCAAGTGCGGCCACGACGCGCCCACGTACGGCATCATCAATGACATCGTGTCGTCGAGCGCCACGCCCTACGCGGCCCTCCACGACATTGATGCCAACAAGCCGGGCGGGTCGATCAAGATTCGCGTGAGGACCTACGCGCACTCGCTCAAGCTGTACGAAGAGCTGCTCGACGACAACGCGCGCAAGAAGTCTGAGCTCTCTCGCACCATGGATGAGAAGCGCCTCGAGCTCATGGAGCTCAAGCGCAGCCAGCTCGCCGCCCGCACCCAGAGCGACCCCGTGCTCGAGCGCCAGATCGCAGAGCTCGCCGTGCGCCTCGCCGCCTACAAGCCCGAGTTCAAGTCTGCACCGGAGCTCCCGAAGGGCTTCGTGTCGCTGAAGAAGAAGTCTGCCGACGGCACCATGGTGCCCGTTCAGGGATGAAGGAGATTTCCCGATGGTGATGCAATCGCAGAGCGATACGAAGCGCGTGAAGCTCCCGGTGATCGGGGTGCCCGCGGCGCCCCCCATCCCCGAGCCCGAAGTCGACGTCGACGTCGAGGCCGAGATGCGCGCCTTCGAAGAGGCCGAGCGCGCCCGCCTGGGCTTTCGGCAGGAGCGCAAGCAGTGGGTCGACACCATGGTGAACCCCGTCGTGCGCAAGAGCGAGCGCGACAAGGTGACCCTGCTGATCGGCGGCCTCACGCAGGCGCAAGACTTTCTCGCCGAGGGGGCCTTTCGCGGCCTCGGCTACAAGGTCGAGCACATGGAGCTCGCCAACAACGAGGGGCTTCAGACCGGTAAAGAGTTCGGCAACCGCGGCCAGTGCAACCCGACCTACTTCACCGTAGGCACCCTGGTGAAGCACCTCATCGACCTGCGCGACAAGCACGGCATGTCGACCGAGGACATTCTCAAGAACTACGTGTTCTTCACCGCGGGCGCGTGCGGCCCGTGCCGCTTCGGGATGTACGTCACCGAGTACCGCAAGGCCCTCCGCGACGCGGGCTTCGAGGGCTTTCGCGTCATGCTGTTTCAGCAGCAGGGCGGCCTCTCGCAGGCCAGCGGCGACGACGTGGGCATCGACCTGTCGCCCACGTTCTTCATCGCGCTCATTCAGGCCATCGTGGCCGGCGATGTGCTCAACGCCCTGGGGTATCGCATTCGCCCCTACGAGGTGGAGGCCGGCGCCACCAACCGCGCCCTCGAGGAGAGCAAGAAGCTCTGCTACGAGGCCCTCTACCAGCGCAAGAACATCTTCGCCGCGCTCTACCAGTGCCGCAAGCTCCTCGCCGCGGTGAAGGTTGACCGCACGCGCCCGAAGCCCAAGGTGTCGATCATCGGTGAGTTCTGGGCCATGACCACCGAGGGTGATGGCAACTACCACCTGCAGCGCTTTCTCGAGAGCGAGGGGGCCGAGAACGACATTCAGCTCACCACGGCGTGGATTCTCTACAACGTGTGGGAGGTGGCCCGTGACACGCGCGAGCGCAAGGTGCTCCGCGTGTCGGATGACACCAGCTCGGGCCTGCGTGACATGGACGGCTTCGACGTGGCCCAGCGCATGGCCACCCTGAAGCTCGCCGAGTGGGGCCTGCGCCTGGGCTTTCAGGCCTTCGCGCTCCCCGCGGGCCTCCACGACTATCACCTCCCCGACATGGACCTCGTCGCCGAGGTGGCCGACCAGTATTACTCGACCACCCTTCGCGGCGGCGAGGGCCACATGGAGGTGGGCAAGCTCATTCTCAACACGGTGATGTCGAAGGCGCACATGACCCTGAGCGTGAAGCCCTTCGGCTGCATGCCCTCGTCGGGTGTGTCTGACGGCGTGCAGTCGCTCATCACCGCGCGCTACCCGGGCACCATCTTCTGCGCGGTGGAGACCAGCGGCGACGGCGCCGCCAACTTCTATTCGCGCGTGCAGATGTACCTCTTCAAGGCCCGTCAGGTGGCCGAGGCGGAGTACCAGCAGGCCCTCTCGGACGCGGGCATCACCGAGGCGCAGCTCAAGGACTTTCTCGCGAAGAACCCGCGCTTCGCGTCGTCGCTGCACAAGTCGCCGCATGTGAAGGCCG
>CANMAT010000249.1 GCA_947494865.1 Deltaproteobacteria bacterium | reverse complement strand
TGCACGGCACGCCGTGAAACACCGGCAGCCCGTCGGGGCCCTCGGAGGCGAGGCGCGCGTCGGCGGCGTCGGCCTCGGCGCGCGCGGCGCCGTAGCGGTCGCGCACCACCGCGTGGAGGGCCGGGTTGACGCGCTCGGCGTGGTGAATGTGCGCCTCGACGACCTCGCGCGAGCGCGCGCGGCGCTCACGGATCATCGCGGCGAGGTCGACGGCAGACTTGAGGCAGAGGGGGTCCACTGCGCGGGAGCGTTGCACCCCGAGAGGGCCGCGCGTCAAGCGTCACGCGCGCGTCACGCAAGCGTCATGCGCCGGTCGCGACGGGGTACACTCGCGCCCCGGTGTCGCCCTACTCCCTCGCTCGCGGCCTCTGCGCCCTCTTCGCCCTCGCGGCCTGCAGCACACCCCCGTCGCCCTCCGTCGACGCCGCGACGCCCGACGCCGCCGTCGACGTCGTCGATGTCGTCGACGCGCCGCCGCCCGAAGACGCCGCGCCGTGGCGCTGCCCCCGCGCGCGCCCCGCGGTGCCCGCGACGGTGCCTCGCTGCAACGGCTCCGCGGCGCTGTGCGACCGGCGCTTCGACCAGGTGGCCTACGCCACCACGCACAACGCCATGGCGTCGGAGGAGCGGGCCTTCGCGTCGCCCAACCAGCGCTTCTCGATCACGCGGCAGCTCCGCGACGGGGTGCGCGGGCTCATGCTCGACGTTCACCCGTGGCGCGACGAGGCGTGGCTGTGCCACGGCACCTGCCTCGCGGGCGCGCAGCGGCACGTCGAGGGGCTCTGCGAGGTGGCGCAGTTTCTCGACGCCAACCCCACCGACGTGGTGACTCTCATCTACGAGAGCTACGTGCCCGGCGCCGCGGTGGTGGCCGACCTGCGCGCGGTGGGGCTCGACGAAGACGCCTTCACGCAGGGCGCGGGCGACGCGTGGCCCACGCTCGGCGAGCTGGTGCGCGGGCGCCGCAGGCTCGTGGTGCTCACCGACCGCGACGACGACGCGGCCCCCTGGTACATGAACGTCTGGCGCTACGCGCAGGAGAACCCCTACGCGGCCGCCACGCCCGCGGGGCTCACCTGCGCGCAGAACCGCGGGCGCTCGACCAACGCGCTCTTCATTCTCAACCACTTTCTCACCGCCCCGCTGGCCTCGCCGGAGCTCGCGGCGATGGTCAACGGCGCCGCCGCCCTCACCGACCACGCGCGCCGCTGCGAGCAGGAGCGCATGCGCATGGCGAACTTCGTCACCGTCGATTTCTACGACATCGGCGACGCGCTGGCGGTGGTCACGGCGCTCAACGCGCGCTGAGTGTTCTGTGCGATCCTCGCGCGCATGACCGAGGTACACGACCCCGCAGGGCAGACGAAGCAACGCGTGCGAAGCACCGCCCCCGACGAGGTCGACGTGGCCATCGTGGGCGCGGGCCTCGGCGGGCTCACCGCGGGCGCCATGCTCGCGCGCCACGGCCTGCGCGTCGCCGTGTTCGACGGCCACTACGTGGCGGGCGGCTGCTGCACGATGTTCTCGCGCGGCTCCGGCGACCGGCGCTTCGTGTTCGACATCGGGCTCCACTACATCGGCGACTGCGGGCCCGAGGGGCGCATCCCTACGCTGCTGCGCGCCGCGGGCGCCGACGACGTGACCTTCGCCGCGATGGACCCCGACGGGTACGACACCGTCATGATCCCCGGTCACGCGTTTCGCATCCCCGTGGGGCACGCGCGGTACCGCGCGCGCCTCGTCGAGGCCTTTCCGTCGGAGCGCAAGGGCATCGACCGCTACGTGCGCCTCCTCGAAGAGGTTGATCGCCTCGAGGCATCGATGCGCAAGGGCAAGCAGGGGGCACTCTCGCTCATGAAAGACGTGCTCCTCCACGGCCGCCTCGCGGCGCAGTATCAGGGCGCCACCATCGGGGCCTTCCTCGACACGTGCACGCGCGACCCCGACCTGCGCGCCATCATGCTCGGTCAGGGCGGCGACTACGGCGTGCGCCCGAGCCGCGTGAGCGCGATGCTCCACTGCGGCCTCGCGAACCACTATTTTCGCGGGGCGTACTATCCGCGCGGCGGCGGTCAGGGCATCGCCGACTCGCTCGCGCGGGCCATCGAGCGCAGCGGCGGCGGGGTGTACCTGCGACGCCGCGTCGAGCGCATCGTGGTCGACAACGGCCGCGCCGCGGGCGTGCAGGTGCGCGAGCACCGCGGCGAGCTTCGCACCGTGCGGGCGCGCAGGGTGATCTCCAACGCCGACATTCGCCGCACCTTCGAAGAGCTCGTGGGCCCCGAGCACCTCCCCAGCGAGATGCGCGCGAAGGTGGCGCGCTACGAGATGGCCGGCGCGATCTTCATGACGTGCCTCGGGGTGAAGGGCGACCTGCGCGACCTGGGCATGGGCGCGAGCAACGTGTGGGAGTTCGACTCCAACGACCCCGAGGCCATCTACGACGCGGTGGAGCGCGGCGACGCCACGCCGCGGTGCAGCTACATCACCAGCGCGTCGCTCAAAGACCCCACGAGCCAGCACGCGCCCGACGGGCACATGACGCTCGAGATCATGACGCTGTCGCCCGGCGAGGCGCGCCACTGGGGCGTGAGCGACGACGGCGCGCGGGGGACGGCCTACCGCCGCGACGCGACCTACGCCGACCGCAAGCTGCGCGTGGAGGACGCCCTCATCGAGCGGGCGGAGAAGCGCTTTCCGGGCCTCGCGTCGCGCATCGTGATGCGCGAGTCGGCCACGCCGGTGACGCAGACGCGGTACACTGAGGCGATGGCGGGGTCGGGCTACGGGCTCGCCGCGACGCCCGAGCAGTTCATGAAGAACCGCCCGGGGTATCGCACGCCCGTCGCGGGGCTCTACGTGTGCGGCGCCTCGACGCGCGCGGGCCACGGCGTGCTGGGCGCCATGAGCTCGGGGTGGAACGCGGCGTTTCGCGTGGCGAAGGAGCTCGCCGTGGCGCTCCCTCCGCTGGGCTGAAACGCCTACCGCCGCGTGCCTTCGAGCGTGTAGGTGATGTTGCAGGGCATCGTGGTGAACTGACCGTCGGAGGCGCCCACGAGCGCGCGGCAGTCGGAGCCCGGGGCGGGGCCGTACACGATGGTCTCTGTTCCGCGGAACGAGCGCGCCGTCGGGGCGGTGCCCGCGTCGACGGAGGCGTCGCTCGCCTGCCCCGCGTCGGCGTCGTCGAAGGTCACGGTGCCGTCGATCACGTCGGTGCGTCGCACGGTGCAGCCGATGACCTCGCGGCGAACGTCGGCGGGCCACACGGGCACGTCTTCTTCGAGCACGATGCGAAAGGTGCGGAGGGCGGCGCTCCACTGGCCCTGCGTGGTGGTGGCGCCGTTGGGGATCCAGTGCGCCACGCCGCTGCCCACCTTGAGCTCGACCTCGTACTCGATGCTGGGCGCGAGGGGCATCGACTGCGCGCCGCACGCGTTGGCCCCGCGGGTGGAGACGACGCGAAAGCGCCCGAGCGTCACCGACGAGTCGCCCTCGCACGCGCAGAGAAGCGCGCACGCGGCCAGGAGGATCCGGGTCGACATGCGCACCGCTCTACGCGCGGAGGGCTCGAGGCGGCAACTTTTGGGGGATCGGGGAGGCGCCGTGGGGGGGGAGATCAGGCCCGCGCGCGGCGGTGACTCAGAGGGCGGTGCAGGCGACGTAGCCCGACTGCGCGTAGCAGTCGTTGTCGGCGTCGCAGAAGCACTTGGCCATACCGGGCCAGCAGAAGCGAATGTGACCCGACGTGACCCCGATGGGGTTGCCCGCGGCGCTGATGCGCACGGCCTCGGGGCAGGCGTTCGAGGCGGTGGCGGTGGCCACCGTGACGGGGTAGCTCAGGGGCCCGGTGGTGGCCTGATAGGTGGCCGTCGAGCTCGCGTCGCGGGCGTCGACGCGAATGAGCCAGGTGCCCGCCACGGTGGGCGTGAAGGAGCACGTCGCGGCGGCGGTGTAGGCGGTCCCGCAGGGCTCGCTGAGCACGCCCGAGGGGTTGCGCACCCAGTATTTGTAGCGGGGCGACGACGAGCCCGCGCTGGCGGCGTTGAGGGTGGTGGCGCGCCCGACGATGCCCGCGGCCGTGGCCGAGAGGCTCGTCGCGGTGACGACCGTCCCGGTGAGGGTCGTGGGCGTAGGCGTAGGCGTAGGCGTAGGCGTAGGCGTGGGCGTGGGGGCGGCGCCCAGCACGAAGGGGCCGCGGTCGCGCGACGATCCGCGGGCGACCTTCATCACGTCGTCGATGACGCCGAAGGGAGAGGCCGAGGCGACCATTGCCGTGCCGAGCGCCGGGGAGCCCGACGCGGGGCGCACCGTAGAGAGCACGGTGGTGCGTGACGCGGCGCTCGCGGGGGCGGCGACGAGGGGGTTGGTCGCGAGGTGTCCCACTTGAGACGAGAGCGTGAGGAGCGACGAGGTCGGGAGAGAAGCTCCGTTGTTCCAGTACGTGTTGTACGAAGTAGCGAGGCCCGAGAGGGTGTGGCTCGAGCGCATGTAGGGAGTCGGCATGCGGCCGCGCGTGTCGACCATGAGGTTGTTGACGACCTGCACGTTGGTGGAGCCGCCCGCGGGGCCGTTGCCGGCGCGGAACTCGACGAGCACGCGGTCGTTGTTGAGCAGCAGGTTGTTGGCGATGTAAACCCCCTGCGCGTCGTACACGGCGACGGCGCCGGTGACGCCGCCCATCACCACGTTGTTGCGAAAGATCACGTTGATGATCTCGTACTGCTCGCCCTGGAGGAGCTCGATGTCGGTGGGGCCGCCGAGGCCCACCATCGGGTCGCTGGCCCCGGCGCGCTGCTGCGAGAAGACGTTGCGCTCGATCACCGTGTTGCGAGAGCCGCCCTTCACGAAGGCCAGCATGGAGCCGCCGTCATGGATGAAGTTGTCGCGGATCACGCTGTCGTCGACGTCGACGAAATCCAGGCATTCCTGGTAGGGGTTTTGCGTGCTGGCGCGCTGACCGGGGCGGGCGAACTCGGAGAGCTCGATCACCATGTGGTGCGACTGGTTGATCTTCACCACGTCGCCGTTGTAGCCCGCGTCGTGGGCATACAGATTGCGAAGGGTGATGTGATGCGAGTTGTCGACGTGAACGACGTTGTCTCCAGCGCCGCGCACTTCGAACCCGTCGAACACGAGGTACGAAGAGTTGCCGACGCGCAGGGGCTCGCTGCCGCCCGAGATCACGGCGGTGCGGGGTCCGTCGACGGCTACGATGGTGATGGGCGCGCTGGCGGTGCCGCTGCGCTCGATCCAGCCGCCCCCCGCGTAGGTGCCCGCCGGTACGAGGATGCGGTCTCCGGGCATCGCCCGGTTGATCGCGGTCGCCAGGGAGCTGCCCGCGGAGATGCGAACGTCGATGCCCTGGGCCGCTTCACTCAGGGTGTCCTCAGCCGGCGCGCCGCAGCCGAGCATGGCAGAAGAGGCCACGCAGAGCGAAGCGGCGGTGAGGGTCAGGACGCACGAACGGAGGTTGCTAGAGCGGAGATTCATTCCACCTCGCAATAGGAGACATTTCTGCCTCCGGTTATGGTTCAGGGACGACCGTGCCCGGAGCGCGCGCCGACACCGCTGCCGGGTCACGGTGCGCGCCCATCGATCTACCGAGAGTCTCACCCGACCTGCGGGCCCCCTCGGGTCGCGTCAGCGGCATCCATGAGCCGTGACACCCCAACGATTCCCACGCCCCGAACGAGGCGTCAACGACGCCGTCGCGGCTGAAAATCCGCGGTTTCATAGCGACAACGGGCACTATGGGGACAACGCGACCACCGGTCGACACCGGTGGGCGCAAGGGGTCACGGGTGGGAGACGCGCCATTCCCACTTTCGAGTCGGGTGCGCCGACGGGCGATCGAGCCCCCCATCGAGCTTGTCACGTGGCGCTTGTGCACACCTGTGCTGCTTCGCCACGCCTCAAAATTACACCCCTTCGTCGGCGGATCTCTCAACCGAGTACGGAAACGACCGAAGCCCATTGCCAGCGGACTTTCCGCGCGTTCAATCGAGTTGTTTTCGCGCAACCTCGGGCGACCGCGAGCGGGCGACGCCGCCGTCACGCCGATGAAACCACCGTAGATTCAAGGTGTTTTCATCGATGAAGGGCCGCCGATGGCGGGCTTCGCGCCGCGGGCGATTTTTGCGGAGAGGGGCTCGGAGAGGTCTGCGAGGGGGTAAGGCCCGCGGGAGCGGTGCCCGCGGAGGCGGCGTCGGGCTTAGCGAAAGGCGCCGCGCC
>CANMAT010000248.1 GCA_947494865.1 Deltaproteobacteria bacterium | reverse complement strand
TCGGCGTGTACGCCATTCGACCGGTGTACACCGCCCGCTCGGTGCCCCGCGAGCGCAACGACCGCGGCGCCGCGCGCGTCGCCCGGTGGGAGCGCATCGCCGAAGAGGCCGCGCGCCAGTCGGGCCGCGCCGACCTCCCGGTGGTGCTCCCGCCGCTCCCCCTCGACGAGGCGTTGGTGACATTGTCTGACCATGCCTCGCTGCGCCTCGTGGCGTGGGAGTCGAGCACGCGCCCGCTGCTCGATGTGGCCTTCGACGCGCCCGAAGCGCCCGCGGTGGCGCTCGCGGGCCCCGAAGGTGGGCTCGCCGCCGACGAGGTCGCGCGCTGTGAGGCCGCGGGCTTCGTGGCGGTCTCGCTCGGCCCGCGGGTGTTGCGCGCCGAGACGGTCGCGCCGGCGCTGCTCGGGGTGCTGAGCGCCCTGCGCGGCGACCTGCGTCGGCGCTGAGGGTGTCGCGCGTTCGTTGACACCCCCTGCGTCGGTGCGCGATGGTCGACGGTCTCTCCGCGGGTCGTCCCCACCACAATCCATGTCGCTCCTCTCCGCGCTACTAACGCAGGATCAGGTCGTGTCGCCGAAGGCGATCGACGAGGCCATTCAACGTCAGGTGATCTCCGGGGGCGACTTCGAAACCAACCTGCTCGAGGTCGGCGCCATCGGAGAAGACACGCTGGCGGGATACTGCGCCGTCATGCACGGCCTCCAGCCCGTGGCCCGCGGCGAACTCTTGCGCGCGGCCCCCGACGCATTGGCGCGCCTCCCGGCCATGCTGGTCGAGCGGCACCAGGCGCTGCCGCTGCGGGTCGAGCGCGGTCGCCTCGTCGTGGCCGTGGCGGCGCCGCTGGTTCACTCGGCGCGCGTCGAGCTCGAAGTGGCCGCGCGGCTCCCGCTCGACCCCCGGTGCGTCACGTCGGCGCGCCTCTCGTGGGCGCTCGCGCGTTACTTCGCGGTGCCCCTCGCGCCGCGCCTCCAGCGCCTCGTCGCGAAGCTCGACACCGCGCCGCCGGGGCCCCTGCCCGGCGAAGTCACCGTCCCCCTCACGCGGCCTCGCGCGGGCGGGCGCACGTCGGTGCCCTCGGCGGCTCCGAGCGCGGCGATCGCGGCCTTCGACGCGGCCATCGCCGACGATGACCCGTCGCGCGCCTCGCCCCTGCCGCCGCGCGTCGCGCCCGCGGCGTTCCTCGCGAGCGTCGGGGCCGACCCTTCGTCCGTGCGCACGGTGGTGCCCACGGCCTCGTCGCCGCCCTCCACGGCCAACACGCAGCCCCTCAAGCGCGACACGCGCACGCTCCCGATGGAGTTCGCCCCGCCGCCGCTCCCCGGGCCCTCGTCGATCCCACATCGCGCGCCCATCCTCCCATCGGCGGTGCCCCCTTCGACGGCCCTCGAGCCGATCGCGAAGCCCCTCCCGTATGCGCAGGCGAGCGACGCCGCGCCGCGCCCGGCGCCCCTCACGCCGCCCTCCACGCGTCCACTCCCACAAGATCGTCGCCCGTCGTCGCCCGAGGCCGCGCCCACCCTCCGGGCGGAGCCCTTCACGACCCCCGCGCCCCCGCCGACGATGACCTCCCCGTTGGGACTCAACCCCCCGCCGCGTCCCGCGCCGCGACCCCCGAGTCCGTCGCTCACGCGCCCGCCCGCGCCGAGCCCGCCTGTGACTGCGCCGCCGAGCGTCACACCTTCCGTGAGGAGCCCCCTCCGCGCGACGACGCCGCCGCCCGACGTCACGCTCTCTCTCGCGCCGGTCACGGTGCTCCCGCCGCAGATGGACAACCTCACGGCCGCCCGCGCCCTCCAGGGCGTGTTGCCGGGGCCCGCGCGCATGCCGCAGATCGAGGCGCCGACCGCGCCGCGCGGCATCCCGCTCGACGAGGCGCTGCGCCGCCTCGAGCGCGCCGACGACCGCGACGCGGTGGTCGACGTTCTGCTCGACCACGCGCACGAGCGCTTCGCCTACGTGGCCCTGCTCATGGTGCAGGGCAAGCACTGCGCGGGAGTCGCCTCGCGGGGCGCGGGGGCGTCGGGCGCGGCGCTCCGCGACCTGTCGATCACGCTCGAGCGTCCGTCGATCCTCCGGCTGGCGCACGACTCTTCGAACGTCGAGGTGGCGAGCGTCGAGGCCGGTACGAGCGACGCCGAGGTGCGCGCGAGGCTCCAGCGCTCCGAGGCCCGCGAGGCCGTGGTGGTGCCCGTGCGCATCGGCGCCAAGGTGGCGCTGCTGCTCTGGGCCGACAATGGCGCGTCGTCGCCGAGCGCCCTCGCGGTGCGGCAGCTCGAGGCCTTCGCGCAGCGCTGCGCCGAGGTGTTCGCGCGCATCATCGCGGCGCGCAAGCGCACGGTCTCGGGCCCCCGGGGCCGCCCGTCGCCCGCGTCGGGCGTGTCCGTCGCCCGAGCCCAGCGCGCGCCGTTGCCCGATCGCAGCGCGCGGCTCGACGCGCTCCGCAAGGCCGTGGGTCCGTCGGTTCCTTCAGCGCGCGCGCCGGAGCCTGTGCAAGCTCCCGCGCAGGCGGTCGCCCCGCGGGTCGAGGCGTCCGCGGCGCCGCGCGCGCCCGACGCCTCCGACGAGCTGGTCGAGGCCGTGCTGCGCGCCGACTCGCTCTCCGACACGCAGCTCGCGACGCTGCTCGCGGGGGGCGATCGCGCCCTCGACGCGGTGTTCGCGCGCTTCCCAGGTCCGCACAACCTCCGGCGCGGCGACGCCCTCACGAGGCTGCCCTCGCTCAGTGAGGCCGGGGTGCTCCTGCGCGTCGTGGTGGCCTTTCGCCACGCGGCCCTCCCGCGGCTGCTGGCGGCGCTCGACGGCGCCGACCCCGACGGGCGCTACTGCGCGCTCTTGTGCCTCGGCGAGGTGGTGCACGCCTCGGCGATCCCGGCGCTCCTGCCGAAGCTCACCGACAGCGACTATCCGACGCGCATGGTGGCGATCGAGGTGCTGCGCAACTATCGCCGCTTCGAGGGCTTCGACGCCGTGGGGGCCTCGCTGCGAGCGGCGCTGCGCGACACGCGAGGCGCCGCCGACGTGCGCAGGGCGGCCGCGCACGCGCTCGGAGAGCTGCGCGACGCCGAGTCGATCGAGGTGCTCGCCGCCTCGTTGGCTGAGGGCGACGCGTCGCTCGCGACGGCGGCGCACCGGGCGCTGGTGGTGATCACCCGTCAGGATTTCGGCACCGCCCCCGCGCCGTGGCTCGCGTGGTGGGTGAGCGCGGCGCCGCGCCATCGCATCGAGTGGCTCATCGACGCGCTGCTGCACGCCGAGCCCACGATTCGCCACGAGGCGAGCGAGGAGCTCAAGCGGCTCACGGGGCAGTATTTCGGGTACTATTTCAATCTGCCGCGGCGCGAGCGCGAGCGCGGGCACGAGCGCTACGTGGCCTGGTGGAAGAGCGACGGGGCCCAGCGGTTCGGGGCGGCGAGCGGCGGGGCGTGACTCCTCGCGTACGTGCGTGAAGTGAGGTAGGGTCGCGCCCCTCACGCAATGTTCGGCATCGGCATTTCTGAACTCATTTTGATCGCGGTGGTGGCCCTCGTGGTCGTCGGCCCGAAGAACCTGCCGCTCACGCTACGCGCAGTGGGTCGGGCCATCCGCGAGTTTCAGCGCGCCTCGCGCGAGCTGCGTGAGCAGGCGGGCTTCGACGAGGTGGTCGACGAGGTGACGCGCCCCCTGCGCGAGGGCCTCGCGGGCCTCGAGCAAGACGTGCTGCGCGAGCACGAAGACACGTCGATGGAGTACCCCGAAGCGGGCCCCGACGACTACGGCGCGCTCGCCGAGGGAGCGAGCTGGTACCCCGACGATCTCCCCGCGCCCGACGAAGCAGGCGCCCCACCAACGGACAACGCCAACCCCACCACGGCGCAAGAGGAGCTCGGCCATGAGTGACGGCAAGATGTCATTCACCGACCACCTCGAAGAGCTGCGCTCGCGCCTCATGCGGGCGTTCTTCGCCGTGATGCTTGGCATGGTCGTGGTGTGGAACTTCCGCGAGCCATTCTTCGCGTGGATGCTCCGCCCCCTCGAGGTCGCCTGGTTCTGCCGCGCCAAGGGCGGGTGCGAGGTGCCCACGGTGTTCCGCTGGATGCTCCATCCGCGGGAATTTCGACACGTTCGCGCGTTGGCCGAGGCCACGATGAGCGCGCGCGTGGGGGGCTTCCCCGTCCAGCCGCAGGTGCACTTCCCCGACCCGACGGCGGCCTTCGTCGCCTACCTCAAGCTCGCGGCCATCGGGGGCATTGTGCTCGCGCTGCCGGTGGTGTTCTACCAGGTGTGGTCGTTCATCGCGCCGGGGCTCTACCCCCGCGAGAAGCGCCTGGTCATGCCGTTCGTGTTCTTCTCGACGGCGTTCTTCCTGGCGGGCTCGCTCTTCGGCTACCATTTCGTCTTCCCAACGGCGAACGAATACTTTCTCAGCTTCAGCGGCACGGTGACGGGCACCCAGGTTGCTGTGGTGCCCACCCTCATGATGGATGAATATCTGGGCTTCACCTCCCAGATGCTCCTCGCCTTCGGGGTGGTGTTCGAACTCCCGCTGTTCGTGTTCTTCCTGTCGCTCGCGGGCCTCGTCACCTGGAAGCAGCTCCTGGGTTTCGGGCGCTATTTCACGGTCATTGCGTTCATCGTAGCGGCGATCCTCACGCCCACGCCCGACATGTTCTCGCAGGTGATGCTCGGCCTGCCGCTCGTGGCGCTGTACTTCGTCGCGGTGTTCCTGGCGTTTCTGTTCGGCCCGAAAACAGCGCGCAAATGGCGCTCTACGGGCGATGCCGAGCCCGAGCCCGCGAACCCCTCCGCTGCTCCTGCGCCGGTGCCACCCCCCCTCACATCAATGAAGCTCACGGCGGTGGCGAAGCCGCCTCCGGGCAAGCCTCTCCCCGGCGCGAAGCTCACCCCCGAAGAGCTGGCCCGCATGGACGCTGTGCGCGCCGAGAAGATCCGCAAGTGGGAGGCCGAGCAGGCGGAGCGCGCGGCTGTGAAGTCGGCGCCCCCCAAGGCCTGATAGCCCAGTCGCTGCCATCGTTGTCTCGAGATCACCGCGACCGATGTCGGTTTAGAAGCGAGGGATCCTCAGGGCCTGCACGCGAAACATCCCCCGCTGCATGATCCTGCGGTCGATATTGTTGATGTTGCGCTCACCCACGGGCATCTCGGTGATCGGCGCAGGCGCGACGCCGCGAGCCTTGCGAGGGCGACCCAGATACGAGGCGCACGACCGCGAGAGGTGCATACGAAGCAGCTCGTGGGTGGTCGCCAGCGAGAGGTCGGGGAGGTTGACCACCAGCACCCGCTCTACGCTGTGAGGCACGCGCGCCTCGAGCTCTTCAGAGATCACAGCGGCCACCACGTCGGTGGGGGCGATGAACACGTACGGACGCCCCGGGAGCGTGTCGCAGGTGAGAAGATCGCAGACGAGCTGAACGCTCGGCTTTCGGGCGTCCCACATCACGATAATCGGAACACCTCCTTCGGCATCGGCCCTCGCGATGATCTCCTCCGAGCGTTCGTCTCGTGTGACCAGTCGCTGTGTCATCATGCCAGCAGCGACGAGGGCCTCGCTGATGGGCAGACAAATCACAGGATCGCGCCGGGCGATCACAACTCCGCAGGTGTACGTGGTTCCGTCCATCACACCCAGTTCAACGGTTGCCCCCCGTCGTAGCTCAAGCCGGACCGTAGCACTTTTCCGACGACCCCTTTGGGCGGGCGACCCAGGGCACGGTTCACTCCGCGTGCGTGAACACCCCTTCACAGCCGCCAATGAGGGGTCCACCCTTCGCGTAGCGTGACGTAGCGATCGAAACCGCGGACGCGAGACTGCGGATTGTAAACTCGCTCGCATCGCTCAATCACAGCGTTGGCCCTATCGTTGCTTGGGCGAACCCGCCGCTCCTCGAAAGGAGTCCTGACCAGCCATGAACAAGATCGCGCAAGTCTAGCTGCTCTCCCTCTCGGCGCTCCTCGCCACCCCCGCTGCGTTCGCCCAGATCAGCATCTCCGGAGGCATCAGTATCGGTAACTTCGGCGGTTCGGGAAGGATCGGGGTTCAAGCCCCGCCGCCTCCTCCCCCGCAGGGCGTCATCGTCGTACAGCAACCCCCCGTTTACGTTCAGCAACAGCCCGTCTACGTCGTGCAGCAGCCGCAGCGGGTGATTCTTACCCAGGCGCCGACCTACACCTACTCGACCTCGACGACGGTCACGTACCTCGGTACGGGCCGCAACCGCGCGCTGGGTTTGGGAGCCTTCG